>NZ_DBFCCJ010000017.1:0-126620 GCF_048380235.1 Ventrimonas sp.
TTCATGAGCGAGCATAGCGCCAGACCGGAGAGCATTGTCTGAGCGTGCAGAGCACGCGAGTTTTGCTCGCAGGTCTGGCAATAGGCGGCGGAGCGAATGAAGTACAAAATTTCACAGCATCTGCTTATTCTGTATAGTCTGACCGAACCTTCGGACCTTATGTGGTTACGTCTCAATATTGCAATTTTAGAAATGTTTGTGTATGCTCTTGACAAGATTGTATGATATGGTAATATAAACATATGAATAGATGTTCACATAAAGAAACGGAGGAGTGCTATGACAGAGGCGGAAAAAATCCAGATTGAGCAGGAAGTGGAAGATGGTTCCTGTGAGTTCATGCATGTCCATGAGGAAATCGTGGAAAAGGTAGAAGGTGTGATGCCGGACGAGCAGCAGCTTCTGGATCTGTCGGAGTTTTTTAAGATATTTGGAGACTCCACCCGGATCAAGATTTTGTATGTGCTCAGCCAGTCGGAAATGTGTGTCTGCGATATTGCAACGCTTTTGCAGATGGGCCAGTCCGCTATTTCCCATCAGCTCAGAGTCTTAAAGCAGATGCGTCTGGTGTCTTTCCGGAGGGACGGAAAAACCGTATTTTATAAGCTGGCAGATGCCCACATCCAGACGATTCTGGCTCAGGGCATGGAGCATATCAGCGAGTAAAATTCTGCCGGGAAGCTGTGAATGGGAATAAAAACTCTGCGTCAGCATGGCACGGAGCACATTAAAAAGTAAAAGGAGAGAATATCATGAAGAAGATCATCAAATTAGAGGGCTTATGCTGCGCAAACTGTGCTGCAAAGATTGAGGAAGGCGTTAAGAAATTAGATGGTGTGAACAGTGCGAGCTTAAGCTTTATGACCCAGCGTCTCATCATGGAAGTGGAAGACGGAAGAGAAGATGAGCTGGTTGAGGCTGCAAGAGCTGTAGCTGCAAAGGTTGAGCCGGAGGCAGAATTTAAGGTGCTTCGCTAGTGCCGGAAAGGTATTTTCTATGACCAAGAAGCAGAAAAAAATGGTGGCCCGTCTTGTGGGCAGTGCTGTTTTCTTTATTGTCGCCATGATGCTGGAGAAAAAAACATTCTGGGCGTGGATCCCGTTTGTGCTTTCCTATCTGGCAGCGGGGTATGATATTCCGCTGAGAGCCTGTCGTAACTTAAAAAACGGCCAGGTGTTTGATGAAAACTTTCTGATGACCATTGCAACGCTCGGCGCGTTTGCCATTGGTTCTCTGGAAGAAGCCGTGGCAGTCATGCTGTTTTACCAGATTGGTGAGCTGTTCAATGATTATGCGGTCAACAAATCCAGAAAATCCATCACCGATTTGATGGATATCAACCCGGAATATGCCAATCTTCTTCGGGACGGAGAAGAAGAGCAGGTAGATCCTTACGAGGTGGAAATCGGCGACACCATTGTCATCCGACCGGGCGAAAAGGTGCCGTTAGACGGCATTGTCCTGGAGGGAAGATCCACACTGGATACAAAGGCATTGACGGGCGAATCTGTGCCGGTTGAGGTGGAAGCAGGGGAGAACATTGTGAGCGGTTCCATCAACCTGACAGGCCTTTTGAAGGTGCAGACCACCAGACTGTTTGACGATTCTACTGTGGCAAAGATCCTGGAGCTGGTAGAAAATGCAAGCTCCAGGAAGGCAAAGGCGGAGGCTTTCATCACCCGCTTTGCCCGTGTATACACTCCGGCTGTGGTAATCCTGGCGGCGATGCTTGCTGTGGTTCCGCCGCTGATCCTCGGCGGATGGAGCACCTGGATCTATCGCGCCTGCAGTTTCCTGGTTGTGTCCTGTCCGTGTGCACTGGTGATTTCCGTGCCGTTAAGCTTTTTTGGCGGTCTGGGGGCAGCTTCCAGACATGGTATTCTTATGAAGGGCAGCAACTATCTGGAGGCTATGGGAAGCCTGGATACAGCTGTCTTTGATAAGACGGGAACCCTGACTACCGGTAAATTTGAGGTAACTGATGTTTCACCGGTACAGGGAAGCAGGGAAGAACTTCTGGAGCTGGCGGCGCTTGGCGAACACAATTCCAATCATCCGATCGCACAGTCTGTGAAGCAGGCATATGGAAAAGAAGCTGATACCGGCCGCATTGGCCGGGTGGAAGAGATTTCCGGTCACGGCATTCATGCACAGGTTCAGATAAATGGTGAGTGGAAGGAGATCTACATCGGGAATCAGAAGCTGATGGACCGGCAGGGTGTTACCGTAAGCACGCCTGCGGCAGTACTGGGAACTACCCTGTATCTGGCAGAGGGAACCACTTACCTGGGTTCTATCGTCATTTCCGACAGTGTGCGTCCGGACGTTCCGGCCATGCTGGCAGGTCTGAAAAAGCAAGGCGTGAGCAGACTGGTGATGCTGACCGGAGATAAGGAAGAGGTTGGAAAGAAGGTTGCGGAGTCTATCGGCATTACCCATGTATTCGGCAATCTGCTTCCGGGTGACAAGGTAGCCAAGGTGGAGCAGCTGCTGGCAGAAAAGCCAGAGGGAAAGACCCTGGCTTTTGTGGGTGACGGCATCAATGATGCTCCGGTTCTGGCCCGCGCGGATGTAGGCATTGCCATGGGCGGTATTGGTTCTGACGCAGCCGTTGAGGCTGCGGATGTGGTCATCATGGAGGATGAACCGTCCAAGATCGTGGATGCGATCTGCATTGCCAGAAAGACGGTGCGTATCGTAAAGCAGAACATCATCTTTGCGATTGCGGTCAAGATCGCGGTTCTGATCCTGGTAGCATTTGGCTGCGCGACTATGTGGGCGGCAGTGTTTGGAGATGTCGGAGTTTCTGTGCTGGCCATCCTGAATGCGATCCGTGCACTGAGCTACAAAAAATAACAATTACAAAACAAATAATAATAAACGACAATCAGAAGATGGCTGATAAAGCCTAAAAAACTGGCTTTTCCAGTTAGTACTGATTGTCGTTATTTTTTGTAGTGCAGACAATAGAAGTTCCGGGGCGGTATACAGAACAGGCATTTTTATATTCTGTTTTGTTTTGTAACATTATATGTATAAGTGTAAATATCACCGTTATAATAAGTTTCGATATATTCATAAGGATGCAAATGTCCATCAATATGAGTATATGTGATGTGGGCCGAACAAAGCAACGCAATGTTATTGGCTGCTAGAAGTTCTTTTTGCCGGTCTGTTGGAAGCGTTGCTTTCAGTTCCAGTTGTTTTAATTCACGTTCCAGACCAAGTGAATCAACAAATTCATAAAAGGATGCATTCAGACAATCGACATTGATGGCAGGAATGATTTTGGCCGAAACATAGGTGTAGCTGATTGCGATGGGCTTATCATTTCCTGTGCGTAAACGGACAAAATAATGAATGAAATCATTTCCGCTCAGTTCCAGCTTTTTGGCAATTGTAGGGATATCATCGGCACGGAGCAGCTCGTAGGATAAAAGCCTGGCCCCTGCTTTCAGTCCAATGCTCTTCATATCCTCTGTGAAACTGGAACCGGTGCCGAGATTTTCTTTTTGAATATGTGGGGCAGTAACGAAGCTGCCGCGACCTGGAATTCGTTCAATATATCCGAGTGCGCTTAGATGGTTTAATGCTTTATTGATGGTCATTCGGGAAAAATTAAAACGTTGGCAAAGCTGTTCTTCTGTCATAATCTGATCGCCAATCTGCAAATTCTTTCTGGAAATTTCCTGCTTGATATAATCTTCAATCTGTTTGTATTTTGCTGTTTTCTGCATAACATCACATTCCTTTTGTCTGTTCATTGATATTGATCTATACATATAGTCAGTATATCACATTTAGTAAAGAAAATGAAGTTTGAATATGAAATATATTAGAAAATACTGATGAAAATATATACAAATAAACGAGGAAAGTATTGATTTTATCAAAATAATGTAGTAATATATGTATATACAAAGTATAAAATGACGAATAATAGAAAAGATATTTGCAAAAACGCAACAAAATGAACAGGAGGAAATTATGGAGACACCAAGCATGATTGGTTATATTCAGGACCAGGGGCGTGCCTTGAAGGCCACATTTGAAAACAGAGCAGTTTATTGTAATCCGTTTTGTCAAATTTTTCAGGAACGTGATATTCGGAAAATCTATCTTCTGGGTTCTGGAACCAGTTACAATGCCGCAACGGCAATTAAACAGTATCTGGAAATGTATCTTCCTGTGGAAGCAGAAGTGATGATTCCTACAGTATTTACGAACCACGCGAAAATTAATCGAAATTGTATATACAATCAAGATGAGATATTGGTGGTCGGTATTTCTCAGTCAGGCACCAGCGTATCAACCATTGAGGCCATGAAAAAGGCGAAACAGGAAGGGTACTATACAGTTGCCATCACTGAGGCAACAGAAAGTCTGATTACCAGAGAGGTCGATCGAGTTGTAAAGCTGACGTGCGGAAAGGAAGAAATTCCGGTTGAGACGAGAGGATATAGTGTAACATTGCTTCAAGGGTATCTGACAGCATTGGAAGTTGCACATTCCAGAAAAAAACTGGATGATACAGATTTCGAATTGCGGATCACCAGAACAGCAGAATTTCTGGAACATTATCCGGAAATTATGGAGCAGACAGAGAAATGGTATTTGGCAAATCAGAAAGAGCTTCTTAACATGAGAAAGGGCTGTGTTGCCGCCTATGGCCTGAATTACTGTACGGCCATTGAGGCAGAATTGAAGCTGTTTGAGACGTTTAAACATCCAGTACGTGGATATGAAATGGAAGAAATGATCCATGGTCCACAGATGGCATTTGATGAAGATACTTATGTTTTTCTTGTCGCCTCCGAAGAAAAAGAATTGGAGCGGGTACCACGGTTCATTCAATTCTTTGAGGAGAATCACATTACAGAACATGTTTTTGTAATCACTGCGAATGAGATGAAAATGAAAGAAAAAGATTTATGCTTTTATGCACCGATTCCGGCAGAATTAAGCCCACTTGTTTTTACGCTTCCGTTTCAGATTATGGCTGCGAGAAATTGTATTGCAGTGGGTATCGATACAGCAAAACGTCCCAAGAATAGAAAAGCATTTGCGCATATTTATATGGAGGAACAGTCATGAACCAGTTCATTATTGTAACACATGCAACACTGGCAGGAGGATTTGCAGATGTTGTGAGGTTTTTTAAATCAGATTTGGAGAATGTTCAGTTTATTAATGCTTATGTGGAGTCGCAGGAATTTGAAAAAGAGTTTCGGACTGCACTGGAAAAGGTAAAGGGCGAGAATGTGATTGTTCTTAGCGATATCATGGGAGGAAGTGTCAATCAGGTGGCAACAAGGCTGATGCAGGAATTTTCTTATCAGCTGATTACAGGGATAAATCTTCCACTTCTGATTGAACTGACCTTTATGCCAGATGGAATAACCGCGGAGCAGATTCGGAACAGCGTTGTCAATGCAAGAGAACAGATTGTATATGTCAATGATTTTGTCCGGCAGGAAGAAGCGGGCGGTGAAGAGGAATTGTAATGAGATAAATAAGATAAAAAGTAGGAGGGAATGCGTATGATTATTATGGTAAGGGCAGATGATAGGCTGATTCATGGAATGGTGGCGGTGTCCTGGACATCCCATTTGCAGCCTCAGACGATTCTGGTGGCCAACAATGTGGCTGCGAAAGATTCCTTTAAAGCCATGACGATGAAAATGGCAAAGCCGGCGGGGGTGAATCTTGTAATCAAATCTCTGGATGACTCTATCAAAGCACTGAATAATCCAATCAATGACAAAAAGAAAATTTTTCTTGTAACGGAAACAGTCAAAGATGCGGCTTATATTTATGAACGCACTGCTGGTTTCGGACATCTGAATGTCGGAACGGCAGGAGTAAACAAAAAGGAGGGAGAAACCTACATAGCAACATTGCCTCAGGTGTTTATGACGGAGGAGGAATTTCGGTTTGCCAAAAAGATGGCAGACAGAGGCGTGGAGATTTTTGCACAGATTACTCCGACCAGGGAACGGATGGAATTTAAAGACATTGAGAAAATTTTCGGCAAGTAGGAGGGATATGTTATGATTCAGGGATTTTTGGTAGCATTAGTAGCAGCACTTGTGTATATGGAATCCAGAATTGGAGGCCAGCATATGCTGGACCGTCCGATCATCATTGGACCACTGGTTGGTGTGATTCTTGGAGATCCGGTGACAGGCCTTATGGTAGGTGGCTCACTGGAACTGGTGTGGATGGGTCTTGTTGGTATTGGAACATCCACACCACCGGATGTAGTAGTTGGTTCCGCATTGGCTACGGCATTGGCCATCAAGACAGGAGCAACTTATGAAACGACACTGGCGCTGGCTATTCCAATTTCTCTTCTGGCTCAGGTCGGAGCAATCGGTGTCTGCATTCTGAATACTGCTTTTGCACATCGTGCAGATGCATGCGCGGAGAAAGGTGATTACCGCGGAGTAGAAATTTCAAACTGGATGGGATCTGCACTGTATTTTATTTTTAAATTTTCCATGGTATTCATCGGGTTTATGATTGGCTCCGATCTGATCACAAAGCTGGTAAGCAATATCCCGGAGATTATTCAGAAAGGTCTTGGGCAGTCGGGCAACCTGCTTCCGGCACTTGGTGTTGCTATGCTGATTCAGATGACATGGGATAAAAAGTTTGGAGCGTTTCTGTTCCTTGGGTTTGCCCTTGCTGCATTCTTAAATGTAAGTACCATTGGTGCTGCAATATTTGGTGTGGTATTCGCAGTCTTATACTTTATGCTGTCTGGCAATATGGGACATACAGCAACTGTAAATTCAGATGAAAGTGAGGAGTTATAGGCATGGGGGAAGAAAAGAAATTAAGTTCAAAAACATTAAAAAAGGTATTTAACCGTCATTATCAGCTTCTTGGATGCTTTAACTATGAACGTCAGATGTCGACTGGATATGCATGGACCATGATGCCAGCTTTGAAAGAACTTTACAAAGATAATCCGGAAGAAATGAAGTCAGCAGTCAAACGCCATTTGGAATTTTACAATTGCGCGACCACTCCAAGCCCGTTCATCATCGGCATTTCCTGCGCAATGGAAGAGCAAAATGCCAGTGCGGAACCGGGGGAATATGATCCGTCATCCATTACATCGGTTAAGGCTGCTTTGATGGGACCGCTGGCTGGTATCGGTGACAGTTTCTTCTGGGGAACGTTTCGCGTGATTGGTGCCGGTATTGCAGCTCCGCTGGCTGTAGCCGGAAACTTTATTGGACCTCTTTTGTATTTTCTGATTAATGTGATACCATCTGAAGTTGTCCGCCGTTTTGGTTTTAAGATTGGCTACGAGGGAGGTAGCACATTCCTGACTCAGATTTCAGAGGATGGAACTCTGCAGAAATTGACGGAATCAGCCAGAATTATGGGACTTGTTGTGATCGGAGCCATGATTCCGGCCATGGTAAAATGTGACATTGCCACTGTGCTGAACATCAATGGGGCTGAGATTGTCCTGCAGGATATGATTGATCAGGTATGTCCGAAACTTCTTCCAATGCTGTTAGTATTTATTTGCTATAAGCTTTTAAAGAAACGTGTATCTGGAACTGTGATTATGATCGGTCTGCTGCTCTTTGGCATCATTGCTGTAGCTCTTGGAATTTTATGATACTATTCAATTTTTGGAAAGACAGGTGTGAAAAATGGAAAAGAAAGAATTGATTGACAGTTTAAAAGATGGACTGATTGTTTCCTGCCAGGCTGTACCGAGTGAACCACATTATATGCCTGGGATCACAACCATGTATGCGGAATGCGCAAAATGGGCTGGTGCAGTTGGTCTTCGTGTGAATTCTCCGGATGATATCCGGGCCATCAAGGCGAAGGTAGACCTGCCAATTATTGGCATCTGGAAAATTGACCGCAATATCAAGGATGTGTATCTGACTCCAAGTCTGGAAGCTGCGCAGGCAGTATGGGATGCAGGTGCTGAGATTATTGCGATTCAGGCAACGAATCATTACCGGGATGATGGAAAATTGGCTTACGAGACCATCAGGGAAGTGAAAGAACATATTCCGGATGCCCTGATCTTTGCAGATGTTGCTACTGCAGAAGATGCTCGGATTGCAGCTTCTTATGGAGCGGATTTTGTTGCTCCTACATTATATGGATATACAAAAGCTGGATGCTTTGACAAACTGGAAATTAAGGACGCGCCGGATTATATCCTGTTAAGGGATATTGTAGATGCGGTGAAAGGAACTGATACAAAGGTAATTATGGAAGGAAAGGTATCAACACCGGAGATTGCAGTTCAATGCCTGTATATGGGAGCTCATGCTGTTGTTGTTGGAAATGCAATTACCAGACCACATATTACAGCAAAGAGATTTGCGCGGGCACTTGCCAGATTTCATGAATAGACAGCAGAGAATAGTAGAATAAGGGGAGTATAAAATGGAATATAGAGAATGGGACATGTATGATTATATTCTGGAGTCAAAAGCAGCAGTGAGAAATATTGTAGAAAATCAGGATACAATTTTTGAACAGGCTTTGAATTACTGTAAAGAAAAAAATTTTGAGCAGATTTATATTCTGGGATCTGGAACCAGTTATCACGCATCTGTAGCTGCAAAGAAAATTGTAGAAGACAAACTCGGCGTAAAAGTAATCAATATGTATCCGATGGAGTTTGTTGATAATGAACAGGTTTTTAATCCGAATACTCTGGTGATTGGTGTGTCTCATGCAGGAAGAAGCAGCAGCACAATACGGGCCCTGGACAAGGCGCGTGAACTTGGCTTTCTGACCATAGCTATGACGGCCGAGAGGGAGCGGCCGATTACGGAGCATGCAGATTGTTGTGTTTATATTGAAATCGGAGATGAATTTGCAGGACCAAAGACAAAGGGATATATTGGTTCTATCGCAACCATCGCAATGCTGGGATTGAAACTTGCAGTACAGAATGAGAAAATTGAGGAGAAAGAAAAGCAGGATCTGGAAAAACGGATGCTGGATACATCCGATCAGATCCCGGATATCGCAGAGCGTGCATGGGCCTGGTACCGAGAGAATGCAGAGAATTTGAAAAAATGCCGGCGCTTGATTGTGCTTGGATATGAATCCTGCATGAGCGCAATGCTGGAAGGAACCTTAAAGATTCTGGAGGCAGTCCGCTACAGCGTAGTTGGCTATGAAATGGAAGAATTTATGCACGGAGTATATCATTCTATTGACCAGGATACGTATCTTCTGTATCTGGGGTGTCCGGGAAAACATTACCAGCGGATGGTCAATATGATGAAGTACTTTGGGGAAAGAGACCACGCTCATAATTATATGGTGACTTCGGAAAAAGAGCAGGAGAGCAAAGAAAATTTTGTTTATCCGTTCCAGAATGATCCGTATTTTGCATCCATGGAGTATGTTGTCCCATTGCAGGTAATTGCACGCAAGCTTTCCCTGGATCTTGGAATTGACTGCAATATTTCCAGCGATCCAAATTTCCATAAAAAAATGGGAAGTTATACCTACTAAGTGAAAATGATATCGTGAAACGTAGTTGACATCAGTTGACAAAAAATGATGAAACTGCTATCATCAGTAACATGATGGAACAAGGGCGTTTCAGGAAAGCTTCGCGAGGAGCTTTCTTGACGCTCTTGTTTTTTTATTATAATATGAATGATATATCTCATTACAGTATGGAAGGAGATTGACATGAGCAGATATACGAAAAAAGATATCATCCGTATGACGGAGGAAGAGGATGTGGAGTTTATCCGTCTTCAGTTTACAGATATTTTTGGAATGCTGAAAAATGTGGCGATCACGGCAGGACAGCTGGAAAAGGCATTGAATAACCGCTGCATGTTTGACGGTTCCGCAATTGAAGGCTTTGTGCGCATTGAGGAATCCGATATGTACCTGTATCCGGACCTGGATACCTTTGCAATTTTTCCATGGAGACCGCAGCAGGGCAAGGTGGCACGCCTGATGTGTGACGTATACCATCCAAACGGCGAGCCATTTGAAGGCGATCCGCGTTATGTGTTAAAGAAGGTTCTGAAAGAGGCTGCGGATATGGGCTATGAGTTCCACGTGGGACCGGAGTGTGAGTTCTTTTTATTCCATACAGATGAGGAAGGACGCCCGACCACCAATACCCACGAGAACGCCAGCTATTTTGATGTGGGTCCCATCGACCTGGCTGAGAATGTACGCCGCGATATCGTTCTGAATCTGGAGGATATGGACATTGAGGTGGAGGCATCCCACCACGAATTATCTCCGGCCCAGCATGAGATCGATCTGGAGTACACGGAGGGACTGGCTGCGGCAGACAACATTATGACCTTCAAGATGGCTGTAAAGACCATCGCAAAGCGCCATGGTCTTCACGCAACCTTCATGCCGAAGCCGAAGGCAGGCATGAACGGCTCCGGCATGCACATCAACATGTCTCTGGCTGATGCCCGTGGAAAAAATCTGTTCGTAGATGACAATGACAGTCTTGGTCTGAGTAAGGTGGCGTATCAGTTTATGGCAGGGATCCTGGCACATATCCGGGAGATCACCCTGCTCACCAATCCTCTGGTCAACTCCTATAAGCGTCTGGTCCCTGGGTATGATGCGCCGGTCTGCGTGGCATGGTCTGCCCATGCAAACCGCAGCGCACTGATCCGTATTCCGAGTTCCCGCGGGGAAGACAGCACCCGCATCGAACTGCGCTGCCCGGATTCCGCAGTAAACCCGTATCTGGCACTGGCAGCCTGCCTGGCAGCAGGTCTGGACGGCATTAAAAAAGAAATGACACCTCCGGCCAGTGTGGACTGCAATGTATTTGCCATGACAGATGAAGAAATCCGCACTCTGGGGATTGAACAGCTTCCTCAGACCATGGGTGAGGCCCTGGAAGCTTTTGAGGGCAGCACATTCGCAAGAGAGGTGCTCGGAGATCATATTTACACGAAGTATCTGGAAGCAAAGAGTGCAGAGTGGAAGAAGTTTCGCGCGGAAGTAACGGACTGGGAAGTGCAGGAATACCTGTACAAGTTCTAGCGGAGCAGTTTTCAGAAGTTCCCTGATATCAAAACCCGGAGGTGAGCGTTTTGGCAAATATTATTGTGGCATTTTCTAAGCCGGAAGACGCAAAAAGCATAAAAAACATATTGATGAAAAACGGGTTTGAGGTGGTCGCTGTCTGCACATCCGGAGCACAGGTTCTTTCCCAGATGGAAGATTTAAATGGAGGGATCGTAGTGTGTGGCTATCGTCTGACAGATATGCTGTACTCGGAACTGAGGGAATGTATGAGCGCGGAGAATGCCATGCTGATGATCGCGTCTCCAAATAAGTGGTCTGCGGACGCACCACAGGATGTGGTGTGCCTGCCCATGCCATTAAAGGTACATGATCTGGTGGGAACCCTGGAGATGATCGTGCAGGCCCAGGCGAGAAGAAAAAAGAAGCTGCGCCAGCAGCCGAAGCAGAGAAATGAGAAGGAGCGCGCTGTTATTGATCAGGCCAAGGCACTTCTCATGGAGCGCAACAGCATGACGGAGGAGGAAGCACACCGGTACATACAGAAATGTAGCATGGACAGCGGAACCAATATGTATGAGACAGCCCAGATGGTCATCAGTCTGATGTAGGGTGAAGGTATCATGGAATAAATCAGCAATACAGGTAACGTAAACAAATATAGAAATGGAGCGGTTTATGAAATTTACAAAAATGCAGGGAATCGGAAACGATTACGTCTATGTCAATTGTTTTGAGGAGCATGTGGAGGATCCGGCGCGCGTAGCGCAGCTTGTGAGTGAACGTCATTTTGGAATCGGGTCAGACGGCCTGATCCTCATCTGCCCGTCCGAGGTGGCAGACTGCCGCATGCGGATGTTCAATGAGGATGGAAGTGAGGGCAGCATGTGCGGCAACGGTATCCGCTGCGTGGGAAAATATGCTTACGATCACGGTATTGTTGACAAGCCGCAGATTTCGGTTGAAACTCTTGGCGGCATCAAATATCTGGATATGAGGATAGAAGGCGGAAAAGTGAAAACCGTAAAAGTTGATATGGGCATTCCGCAGCTGACCAGTGAGCTGCCGGAGAAAATCCAGGTGGATGGAAAAAAACTTGAGTTTACCGGAATTGATGTTGGAAACCCGCATGCCGTTTATTATGTGGATGATGTAGACAGTCTGGATCTGGAAAAAATCGGTCCGGCTTTCGAGATGCACGAGCGCTTTCCGGACCGCGTCAACAGCGAGTTTATCCGGGTTATTGACCGCAGACACCTGCAGATGCGTGTGTGGGAGCGGGGCAGCGGCGAGACCTGGGCCTGCGGGACCGGTGCAACGGCCAGTGCTGTGGCCAGCATGATGCTGGGCCTGGTGGAAAACACCGTGGAGGTGCAGCTGATCGGCGGAAATCTGGAGATTACCTGGGACCGTGAGAGCGGGCATGTCTATATGACCGGTCCGGCTGTGGAGGTTTTTACCGGTGAGATCGACCTGACACAGTATGAAGAGAAAAATTGAATCTAAAATCCACCCCTTGACACGGATTTCCAATTATGCTAGATTAAAAAGCAGTGGTAATATACAATCTTAAATGCGATGAAAAGAGAAAGTATGCGTGATGAGGTTTTCAGAGAGCTGTCGGATGGTGCGAGGCAGCAACAGCGTGCGCAGAAACTGGTCTTGGAGCAGCCCGCCGAACACATTTTTAAAGCAGTAAGTAGGCCGGGACGGATATCCACCGTTATCGGAATCAAGCGCATGCGAACGCATGAAGCAGAGTGGTACCGCGCAAGGAGCAAAAAGTGGAAGAATATCCTGCGTCTCTGACAATATCAGGGATGCAGGTTTTTTATTTCTTAAATTGCAATCAGGAGGAAGAATCATGGCAAGTTACAACCATAGCGCTATTGAGAAAAAGTGGCGTGAAAACTGGGCTCAGAACCCGATCAATGTCAATGATGGCAAAAAACCGAAATATTACTGTCTGGATATGTTCCCATATCCGTCCGGAAGCGGACTTCATGTAGGTCACTGGAGAGGTTATGTGATCTCTGACGTATGGAGCCGTTACCAGATGTTAAAGGGTCATTATGTCATTCATCCGATGGGCTGGGATGCATTCGGCCTTCCGGCAGAGAACTATGCAATCAAAATGGGTGTGCATCCGGCAAAATCTACCGCTGAGAATATCAAGAACATTAAGCGCCAGATCAACGAGATCGCAGCTATTTATGACTGGGATATGGAAGTGAATACCACCGATCCGGAATTCTATAAATGGACCCAGTGGATCTTTGTACAGATGTTTAAAAAAGGCCTGGCTTATGAGAAAGAGTTCCCGATCAACTGGTGTCCGTCCTGTAAAACCGGTCTGGCAAACGAGGAAGTAGTAAACGGCTGCTGCGAGCGCTGCGGTTCTCCGGTTACCAAGAAGAACCTGCGTCAGTGGATGTTAAAGATCACCGCTTACGCAGACCGCCTGTTAAACGACCTGGACAAGCTGGACTGGCCGGAAAAGGTTAAGAAGATGCAGAGCGAGTGGATCGGCAAATCCTACGGTGCCGAGGTGGATTTCCAGGTCGAGGGAAGAGATGAGAAGATCACCGTTTACACTACCCGCCCGGATACTCTGCACGGCGCAACCTTTATGGTACTGGCTCCGGAGCATGCTCTGGCTAAGAGCCTTGCAACTGACGAGACCAGAGAGGCTGTTGAAAAATATATCTTTGATTCCTCCATGCGTTCTAATGTGGACCGTATGCAGGATAAGGAAAAGACCGGCGTATTTACCGGAAGCTATGCCATCAACCCGTTAAATGGCGCAAAGGTTCCGATCTGGCTGTCTGACTATGTACTGGCAGATTATGGTACCGGTGCGATCATGTGCGTACCGGCACATGATGACCGTGACTTTGAGTTTGCAAAGAAATTCAATATTCCGATCATCCAGGTTATCGCAAAGGATGGAAAAGAAATTGAGAATATGACCGAGGCTTACACCGAGGCAGTCGGTACCATGATCAATTCCGGTGACTGGAATGGCATGGAGTCTTCTGTATTAAAGAAAGAGGCTCCGGCTATGATCGAGAAGATGGGCTTTGGCAAGAAGACCGTCAACTATAAGCTTCGTGACTGGGTATTCTCCAGACAGCGTTACTGGGGCGAGCCGATCCCGATCGTACATTGTCCGAAATGCGGCAACGTGGCTGTTCCGGAGGAAGAGCTTCCGTTACGTCTCCCGGAGGTCGAAAGCTACCAGCCGACCGGTACCGGCGAATCACCGCTGGCTGCAATTGACGAGTGGGTAAACTGCAAGTGCCCGCAGTGCGGCGGCCCGGCAAAGAGAGAGACCAACACCATGCCGCAGTGGGCAGGTTCTTCCTGGTACTTCTTGCGTTATGTGGACAACCACAACGACAAAGAACTGGTTTCCAGAGAGAAGGCTGACAAATATCTGCCGGTTGATATGTACATCGGCGGCGTAGAGCACGCAGTCCTGCATCTTCTGTACTCCCGTTTTTACACGAAGTTCCTGCACGATATCGGAGTGGTAGACTTTGATGAGCCGTTCAAGAAGCTGTTCAACCAGGGCATGATCAATGGCAAGAACGGCATCAAGATGAGTAAATCCAAAGGAAACGTGGTTTCCCCGGATGACCTTGTAAGAGATTATGGCTGTGATGCTCTGAGAATGTATGAGCTGTTTGTAGGACCGCCGGAGCTGGACGCAGAGTGGGATGACCGCGGCATTGAAGGCGTTTCTCGCTTCTTAAGCCGTTTCTGGAACCTGGTTCAGGATAGCAAGGACAAAGATATCGCAGAGACAAAAGAAATGGTCCGCCTGCGCCACAAGCTGGTATTTGACATTGAGCAGCGCTTCAACCAGTTCAGCTTAAATACCGTTGTATCCGGCTTCATGGAGTACAACAACAAGCTGATCGAGCTGGCTAAGAAGACCGGCGGCATCGACAAAGAGACCTTAAAAACCTTTACCGTCCTGCTTGCTCCGTTCGCACCGCATATCGGTGAGGAAATCTGGCAGCAGCTTGGCGGAACCGGCAGTGTGTTCCATACCCAGTGGCCGGAGTGCGATGAAGAAGCCATGAAGGACGATGAGATCCAGATCGGTGTTCAGGTCAACGGCAAGGCAAGAGGCGTTGTGACCATCCCGGCAGATGCCTCCAGGGATGTTGCCCTTGCAGCAGCAAAAGAGGCTGTGGCTGACAAGATCACCGGAACGATCGTGAAAGAGATTTATGTACCGGGCAAGATTATCAACATTGTCTGCAAGTAATATATGAATATGGCTGGCTGTCAGGAAGACCTGGCAGCCAGCTTTTTTGCGAAAAAATGAAGCATTTCTACCTTTTTCTTTTCATCCGGCGGCATGCCGGAGGTGATGATGGAGATCAGGAGAGCTGTTTCCTGGTCAGTGAAGGTGATATGATTTTTCCGGGCATCGGCCTGAAGTGAGAGCAGGGCAGGCAGCAATTCGGATTTCGACCGGGCAGAAATCTGTGCCGCGATTTTTTCTATGTACTGAAGTTTGACCGGATCCATCCCGGCCAGTCTCGGATCATTTTTCCATTCGTCTGGATTCATAATACCTCCTTCATGATCTGAAAGTTTTCCAGCATCTCAATCATTTCCCGTTCTCTTGGACCGGCATAGGGCTTGATAATCTGCAGAAGCTGTATGGGGGTAGCGGGCTTTGGCGTGGAGGGAGAAAGACCCATGGCAGAAATCTCCTCGCCGTCAAAGAGAGACTGGGCACGCTGCAGCTCCTGTATCTTAACCAGGAGAGAGACTGCACGCTGCTGGGAAACCGGAAGATAGGGGATTGCTGCTTTCAGCATCTGAAGCTTCGGATCAGCAGTCAGATAATCAAAGTCCGTCAGCTTGAACTGGTTTTCATTCTTTTCCTTCATGGAAGGGATCCTTGTTCTTTTTGAAACAGTATATGCGGGGGCGGTTCATATCATGCTGCGGTTGGCGCGCATAGTATAAAGTGTAAGACGAAATGCCGTAAAGAAGGCTGCGTGTTACTGTCTGCATAGCGGCCTCAAAGAAAAACGGCGACAGGAGCGAGGTAACATGAAAACAAGACTGGTCATAGATGGAAATGCGGTATATGAGATCGATGAGGAATGTGAGGCATGTCTCTGCCGGGAAAGCTCACACGCGGAAACGGATAAGCGGATTGGAAAAATGGAAAAGCGAGAAACGGAGGAGGCAGACTCCTGAAATCGGATGCTATAGATAGAAAAAACTCCCCCTCAGTCTGTGAGGGGGAGTTTTGCGTATCTGCACTGTTTAACAGAAGCTGCCGCATCCACTGTTGCCGCCGCAGCAGCATAACAGCAGAATGATCCAGATCCAGTTACAGCTGTTATTATGTTCGCATCCACATCCGGAACCAAAACCGTTGCCGCCGCAGCAGCACAAAATCAGGATCAGCCAGATGATGTTGCAGCCGTTTCCTCCTGAATTGCAGTCACATCCGCATCCGCAGTTTGTAGCAGCCAGATCGCTCATATGAAAAACCTCCGAAAAGATATTTACAATCCATCATATGAACGGCGGCCTGTCAGTGTTTCCGCTTTTTGAAAAAGAATGTTCCGTGGAATATCCCGGCGGAAAAATTATTCACCCTGATACATGTATTTGATCAGGCGCTCAATGTCGTCCTTATCCTGTGCTACGATATCAAGCTCCTTAATGAAACCGTTGGAGAACATGGTAGCCATGGAAAGGTACTGGGACAGCTTGGATTTTAAGTTGATGCGGTCGCCCTCCGGAGATACCAGCTCAACCGGTCCCTTGCACTGATCTACAATCTTAAAGAAGCTTTCTACATCGTTGATATTCTGAATTTTCATTTAGGATTCCTCCTTTGTTTGATGAATGACTTGGTTATCTTTTTGACAAATAAAAGTATAGCAAAAGTTTAACAATCCTGCAAGCGCCAGAATTTCCAAAAAATGTATGAGATAAAATACAGATTCAATGCAGAAATACAAGGGCGGGACAGAGGACAATGAAAAAACATCGTCAAAAAACATAATAAAAATTTCACTGTTTTTTCAAAAAATTAGTGGTTCTTTTTTTGAATGGATATGCTATACTGTTTTAGTGCATATTTGCGATGAGATTAATAATATAGAAGAAACACAGGTGAAATCATGAATCAGTATGAGAATGGCAGAAATTCCGGAACAGGGCGCTCCAGGGCCAGGAGTACATCTTATTCCGGCAGCGGAAGAAGCACTTCTGCTGGGAGACAGACAAGAACAGCGGCCGGAAGCGGGAAAGGCAGCGCCTCATCTTCCCGGAGTACTTCCACAAGGAGCACTGCCGGCAGAGGCAGTTCAGGAAGCAGTGTAAGGCGGACTTCAGGAAACAGCAGGTCTGCTTCCTCACGCTCCGGATATTATTATAATGAAGCAAGGCCTTCTTCTTCCGGCCGGCATGGAGGAAGACGCGGCGGTCCGGATTTTGGAAAACTCGCGATTGGCGGCGTGATTCTGATCCTGGCAATTTTCTGCGTTACATTCCTTATAAAGAAAGCAGCCGGTTCCGGAAAAGCGGATACAGAACAAGAAACGGAAATCACGGTTCCGGAGACAGAGCTGGAAAAAGAGGTTACGGTAGACGGCATCAACATCACCGGCATGTCCAGAGATGAGGCCAAAGCAGCAATCCTTAAGGATTTCCCGTGGGGCATGAAGGTTACCTGGCAGGATCAGAGCTATGATGTGAATGATCTTATGGCAGAAAAGGTGGATTCCCTGCTGCGGGAAATTTACACCGGTGAGCCGAAGGAAAGCTATACGCTGGATACTGCAGGCCTGGAAGATGCGGCAGCAAAGGAAGCGGAAACGGTTGCCGGTCTCTGGAATAAGAAAGCAAAGAACGGCAGTATTTCCGAGTATGATGCATCCTCTGACAAGTTCTTATTTAAGGGAGCAGAGAACGGACTGGCCGTAGATCAGGAAAAGTTAAAGACAGATATTATTGCAGCTTTAAGCCGCAAGGACTTTACGGCAACCATTGCCGCAACGGTTAATGAGGTGGAGCCGGAGTTTTCTGAGGCAGCTGCAAGAGAAAAATACAAGACCATCGGAACCTTTACTACCAATACTACTTCTAATCAGAAGCGAAACACCAATGTGAAGCTGGCGGCTAAGGCTATCAATGGAATTGTACTTCAGCCGGGTGAAGAATTTTCGTTTAATAACCGTGTCGGCGAGCGTACAGAGGCAAAGGGCTATCAGGCAGCTGCTGCATATAACAATGGTGAGGTTGTACAGGAAATCGGCGGCGGTGTATGCCAGGTTTCTTCCACGATGTACAATGCAGTAGTAAAGGCAGGACTGAAAACGACCATGCGCCGGTCCCATACCTTTGAACCATCCTATGTAACTCCGGGAACAGATGCAACGGTAAGCTGGGGTGGTCCGGACTACAAGTTTGTGAACAATTCCAGTGCAGCCATCGGTATCCGCGCAAGCTATTACAACCAGACCTGTACCGTATCCATTTATGGAATTCCGGTTCTGGAAGATGGTGTGACTCATTCCCTGAAGTCCACCAAACTCAGCGAGACGGACCCGCCTGCCCCGACTTACGAGGAAGATCCGACACTGGCTCCGGGAGCAGAGAAGGTAAAGAGCAACGGCAGCAAGGGCAGCAAGTGGGAAACCCGCCTGATCGTTGCCAAGAATGGTGAGGTGGTAAGCCAGGATGTGGATCACAGCGTTACTTATAAGGGACATACCCCTGTTATCTTAAGAAACAGTACCGGAACTACTGCGGCAGGAACTACCATGGAAGGAGATAGTTCTGCTGCATCCTCCGCAGAACTGACAGGAGAAACTACGGTGGCTGAGAACCACAAGACAAGTGAGTCTGCGACTACGGCAACTTCTCATGGCGCAGCAGCTGATAAGACCACGGCAGCAGAGACGACTGCAGCGGCAGCTACAACAGCTTCCCAGCAGCCTGTTTCCCATCCGACCGCTGCAGATTCCGGCAACAGCTCAGGCAATGCACCGACTGCTGCAAACAGCGGAAACGCGCCTACCATCGCGCCAAATCCGGGTGCCTGAAATCGAAATCAGGCTTATTGAGAAAATGTAAATTATTTCACAAAACAGGAGTGCTTTTCGCAGGCGCTCCTGTTTCTTTTTCTGACAAAAGCAGCACAAATAAGCACTTGCTAACTTACATTTTGTGCGGATTGTATGCAAAATAATACGCGGATTTTCTGTTTTCGTGTTTGCAAAACGATAAAAAGTTGCTATAATAAAAACAGGTCAGTCTCCTTATGCGGGGAGACTTCACTTTCCGGCGCAATTTTTGCCTGGAAACTTCCTGGCTTTTTGCCAGGTTAAAAGCATATTCACATTTGTAGGAGGATAATCAAATGGCAAGAAAAATGAAAACCATGGATGGTAATCAGGCCGCTGCTCATGCTTCATATGCATTTACTGAAGTTGCTGCTATGTACCCGATTACTCCGTCTTCCGTAATGCCTGAGCATACGGATGAGTGGGCTACTGAAGGCAGAAAGAACATCTTCGGCCGCACAGTACAGATCACTGAGATGCAGTCCGAGGCTGGTGCAGCTGGTGCTGTTCACGGCTCTCTGGTAGCAGGCGCTCTGACCACTACCTATACCGCTTCCCAGGGTCTTCTTCTGATGATCCCGGATCTGTATAAAATTGCTGGTGAGCAGTTACCGGGCGTTATCGATGTATCTGCACGTGCAGTATCTTCTCACGCTCTGAACATCTTCGGTGATCATTCCGACGTTTATGCATGCCGTCAGACCGGCTGCGCTATGCTGTGTGAGTCCAGCGTACAGGAAGTTATGGACTTAACTCCGGTTGCTCATCTGTCTGCAATCAAGGGTAAAGTTCCGTTCATCAACTTCTTCGATGGATTCCGTACCTCTCACGAGATCCAGAAGATCGAGGAGTGGGATTACGATGATCTGGCTGAGATGGCTGACTGGGATGCAATTGCAGAGTATCGTGCAAAAGCATTAAACCCGAACAACCCGTCCCAGAAAGGTTCTGCACAGAACCCGGATATCTTCTTCCAGGCTCGTGAGGCATGTAACTCTTACTACGATGCTCTTCCGGGCGTTGTACAGATGTACATGGACAAAGTTAATGCTAAGATCGGTACCGACTACAAACTGTTTAACTACTACGGTGCTGAGGATGCTGAGCAGGTTATCATTGCTATGGGTTCCGTTAACGATACCATCGAGGAGACCATCGACTACATGAGAAAGACCACCGGCGCTAAAGTTGGTGTTGTAAAAGTTCGTCTGTACAGACCGTTCTGCGCAGAGGCTCTGATCGATGTTATCCCGGATACCGTTAAGAAGATCACTGTTCTTGACAGAACCAAAGAGCCGGGTTCCTTAGGCGAGCCGTTATACCTGGACGTTGTTGCAGCATTAAAGGGCAGCAAGTTCGACCAGGCTGAGATCTTCTCCGGCCGTTATGGTCTTGGTTCCAAAGATACCACTCCGTCTCAGATCGTTGCTATCTATGAGAACAGCACCATCAAGAGATTTACCACCGGTATCGTAGATGATGTTACCAACCTGTCCCTGCCGGTAGGCGCTCCGCTTGTTACCACTCCGGAAGGAACTACCAACTGTAAGTTCTGGGGTCTGGGTGCAGACGGTACCGTAGGTGCTAACAAGAACTCCATCAAGATCATCGGTGACAATACCGATATGTACGCACAGGCTTACTTCGATTATGACTCCAAGAAATCCGGCGGTGTTACCATGTCTCACCTTCGTTTCGGTCATAAGAAGATCAAATCCACCTACCTGATCCATCAGGCAAACTTCGTAGCATGCCACAACCCGGCATACGTTCGTAAGTACAACATGGTTCAGGAGCTGGTTGACGGCGGTACTTTCCTGTTAAACTGCCCGTGGACTCACGAGGAGCTGGACAAGCACCTTCCGGGACAGATGAAGAAATTCATCGCTGACCACAACATCAACTTCTACACCATCGACGGTGTTAAGATCGGTATCGAGACCGGCATGGGCCCGACCCGTATCAACACCATCTTACAGTCCGCATTCTTCAAACTGACCGGTATCATTCCGGAGGAGAAAGCAATTGACCTGATGAAGGCTGCTGCTCAGAAGACCTACGGCCGTAAGGGTGAGGACGTTGTTAAGAAGAACTGGGCTGCTATCGATGCTGGTGCTACTGGCGTTGTTAAGGTAGAGGTTCCGGAGAGCTGGAAGAACTGCGAGGATGAGGGCCTTGATTACAAGACCGTTTCCGGCGACAGAAAAGACGTTGTTGATTTCGTTAACAACATCCAGACCAAAGTCAGCGCTCAGGAAGGTAACAACTTACCGGTATCTGCATTCAAAGAGTATGTAGATGGTAACACCCCGTCCGGTTCTGCTGCATTCGAGAAACGTGGTATCGCTGTAGACGTTCCGGTATGGAATTCCGAGAACTGTATCCAGTGTAACTTCTGTTCTTATGTCTGCCCGCACGCTGCAATCCGTCCGGTTGCTATGACCGAGGAAGAGGCTGCTAAGGTTGAGGGCGCTACCTTACCGTTAACTGGTATGCCGCAGTACAAGTTCACCATCGCTGTATCTGCACTTGACTGTACCGGTTGTGGTTCCTGTGCAAACGTATGTCCTGGCAAGAAGGGCGAGAAGGCTCTTACCATGGATAAGCTTGACAAGCACCTTGACGAGCAGAAGACCTTTGATTATGCAGTAACCCTGCCGATCAAAGAGGATGTTGTTGCTAAATTCAAAGAGACCACTGTTAAGGGTTCCCAGTTCAAACAGCCGTTACTTGAGTTCTCCGGCGCATGTGCTGGATGTGGTGAGACTCCGTACGCTAAGCTGATCACCCAGCTGTTCGGTGACAGAATGTACATCTCCAACGCAACCGGATGTTCTTCTATCTGGGGTAACTCTTCACCGTCTACTCCTTACACCGTAAACGCTAAGGGCCAGGGTCCGGCATGGGATAACTCCCTGTTCGAGGATGCTGCAGAGTTTGGTTACGGTATGTTACTGGCTCAGAACGCAATCCGTGATGAGTTAAAGGAGAAGGTAGAGCGGGTTGCAGCAAACGAGAACGCTTCTGAGGAAGTTAAGGCTGCATGCAAAGAGTACTTAGATACCTTCACCGTAGGTGCTACCAACGGTACTGCTACCGATAAGTTAGTTGCAGCTCTGGAAGGCATTGACTGCCCGACCTGCAAGTACATCGTAGCAAACAAGAACTATCTGGCTAAGAAGTCCCAGTGGGTATTCGGTGGTGACGGATGGGCTTACGATATCGGCTTCGGCGGCGTAGACCATATCCTTGCTTCCGGTAAGGACATCAACGTTATGGTATTCGATACTGAGGTTTACTCCAACACCGGCGGTCAGTCCTCTAAGGCTACCAAGACTGGTGCTGTAGCTCAGTTCGCAGCTGGCGGTAAAGAGACCAAGAAGAAAGATCTTGCAAGCATCGCAATGTCTTACGGCTATGTATACGTAGCTCAGATCTCCATGGGTGCTGATTACGCTCAGACTGTTAAGGCTATCGCTGAGGCAGAGGCATATCCGGGTCCGTCCCTGATCATGGCTTACGCTCCGTGTATCAACCATGGTATCAAGAAGGGCATGAGCAAAGCTCAGACCGAGGAGAAACTGGCAGTTGAGACCGGTTACTGGAACAACTTCCGTTACAACCCGGCTGCTGAGAAGAAGTTCAGCCTGGACAGCAAGGCTCCGAACATGGAAGGCTATCAGGACTTCCTGAAGGGCGAGGTTCGTTACGCATCTCTGGCTATGAAGAATCCGGAGAGAGCAGCTACCCTGTTCGCTAGAAACGAGGCAGAGGCTAAGGAGCGTTACGAGTACCTGACCAAGCTGGTTAAGCTGTACGGTGACGACAACGAGTAATCGTTCGTGAGAAATTCAATATAAATCGTTCATAGCTGTCCCGGTTTGCCGGGCAGCATGAGCGGGTCAGTTCCGGATGGAATGACTTGTGCTGTAGCGGAAAAAAGCTCCCGGCCTGCGAAAGCAGGTTCGGGAGCTTTTTTGTACAGATGGAATCAGGAAACGCCAGTCGAAAAATGCAGGGGACCAGAGCATTTTTTGACTGGCGTTTCCAGTAACTGTATCATTTAGGCGAAAAGTGCACCAAGCAGTCCGTAGGATAAAAGAGACATGATCACGGTAGCCATGATAATTCCAATTAGGATGGCACCGATGGCTTTGCCGAATTTCATGTGGAGAAGAGCGGCCACCAGGGAGCCGGTCCATGCACCGGTGCCAGGAAGCGGGATGCCTACAAAAAGAACCAGGCCCCAGAATCCGAATTTTTCAATCTGTCCCTTGTTTTTATCGGCTTTTTGCCGGATCAGAATAGCAAACTTTCCAAGTCCGGGAATGCGTTCCATGACATTCAGGATTTTTTCAATGAGCAGCAGGATGAATGGAATCGGGAGCAGATTTCCAATCACGCAGATGGGAATGGCCCGCAGGATCGGAACATTTAAGAGGGCAGGGGAGGCAGCGAGCAGTCCGCCTCGCAGCTCCAGAATCGGGATCATGGAGATGATAAAGATGATCACTTCGCCGGATACTTTTCCCCCAAGCAGGGAAGCAAGTCCCTGTACCAGAGTATCAGTCATAACATATCCTCACTTTTCTGTATGAAATTGTGTGAATTTGCCGGAAAAATCAGGATATATCCTACAATAGCGCCGGCAAAAAAGACACATACGTTTTATTATAGGAGAAAGTACAGAAAAATTCAATTGCTTCCGCAGATTCGTTTATAAAAAAAACTATGTTGATTTTCCCCAGAATATGCTAAAATGTAACGAGTGCAAGAGAGCCATAAGCATGCTTGCATGCTTATGGCGAACGACGAGGCAATCGAGTGACGAAGTCACGAGAACGAGTGCAAGAGAGCCATAAGCATGCTCGCATGCTTATGGCGAACGACGAGGTAATCGAGTGACGAAGTCACGAGAAAGAGTGCAAGAGAGAAAGGACAGGCAATAAGCTATGAAGCGGTTGTGGAAGATACTGGGGATTCTGTTAGGAACGGCATTGCTGCTCAATGTGGTAACAGAGATTTTGAACCGAAAATCCTTTGTGGGAACAGTTCATTTTATGATCCATGCGCCGATGGTATTCTTGCTGGATACGCTGCTGCTTCTGGCTCCGTTTCTGCTGGTGTTTTTTACAAAACGCAAAGTGTTTTTGGCAGTTGTACTTTTTGTGACCGGTTTTGCTGCGGCAATTACCAACAGTGTGCTTCTGGTGTTCCGGACAACGCCGTTTACCGCGGCGGATCTTCGTCTGGTGAAATATGCTGCAACACTTCTGACAACCTATCTGACCTGGTGGCAGATTATTCTGATGGCAGCGGCCGCTGTGGCAGCTATCCTTTTTTGCGTAGTGCTCTGGCGAAAGGCACCGGTGGATCAGCAGAAAGTAAACCTTACGGAGTCCGGCTGTGTGACTGCTGTAACCATGCTGGTAATCTGGGGAATGTTGAATTTTTCAGTTGCCTCCGGCCGTGTTGCACTTCATTTTGGAAACATCGGCCAGGCCTACAAGGATTATGGAGTGGCGTACTGTTTTGCCAACTCTTTGTTGAATACCGGGATTGACAAGCCAGACGGTTATGACATAGAAGCGGTGGATCAGCTTGAGAGCGAAGAGCAGACTCAGGCAGAGGTTCCGAAAACCATAGAAGGACGTTATCCGAATATCATCATGCTTCAGCTGGAATCCTTTTTTGATCCGACACTATGGCGGAATAATCCGGTGCAGGGTGATCCCATTCCGATGTTTCATTTCCTGGAACGAAATTTTCCATCCGGATATTTAAGCGTTCCGTCTGTAGGAGCCGGCACAGCCAATACAGAGTTTGAATGTATCAGTGCCATGAATCTGGATTTTTTCGGTCCGGGTGAATATCCGTACAAGACGATCCTGCAGAAAACGGCCTGCGAGAGTATGGCCTTTGATATGAAAAATCTGGGCTACAAGGCTCATGCGGTGCATAATAATGAGGCAACCTTCTATGACCGCCACAAGGTATTTGCCCAGCTTGGATTTGATACGTTTACCCCCATTGAATACATGTATGACATTGAGCGGAATCCGACTGGCTGGTGTAAGGACAAGGTGCTGGTGGGAGAAATTGAAAAGGTGCTGGATTCCACGATCGGAAGTGATTTCATATACACGATTTCCGTGCAGGGGCATGGAAAATATCCGTCTTTTGAGTATTACTGCGAGCAGATCCATGAGATGGATGAATTTGTGGGGCAGCTGATCAATATGCTGAATACCCGTATGGAACCGACAGTTCTGGTGCTGTATGGAGACCACCTGCCGGGTTTTGAGTGGACAGCTCAGGAGATGGAGAATGAAAGCCTCTTTCAGACAAAATATGTTGTGTGGAACAATGTGAATCTCCCGGCGGTGAAACGGAATGTAGAGGCATACCAGCTTGCGGCGCATGTGTTGAATATGCTGGATATCCATGAAGGAACCATGCTCCGTTTTCATCAGCGGCATCTGGATGCCCGGGATACGGATACCCAGAGCTACCTGGATGCGATGAAGCTTCTCCAGTATGATATTCTGTATGGTGATCACGAGGTTTATGGAGGAGAATCTCCGTATCAGGCAACACAGCTGGAATTTGGGGTTACACCGATCATCCAGGGAACTACGGTGCATAATACGGATCAGGTGATCGTATTCGGAGGACCGTTCAACAGCTGGTCTAAGATCTGTGTGAACGGAAAGGCAGCAGATACCCAGTATTATTCAAAGACCAGGCTGATCGCAAAGGGTGTGGAACCAAAAGAAAAAGAAGAAATTACAGTACAGCAGGTGGGACGCGATAAGATCCATCTTGGAACGGCAAGAAAGAAACAATAAATGATACCGGAAGAAGAGCAGTAGACAGGAGACTAGAACTATGAATATTCAGGAAGAATGGGAACTGTATAAGCCGAAAAAGAAGACCTGGGGACGTTTTCTGCGGGTAATATTCGGGCGAACCACATTTGTGATCACGGCACTTCTGATCCAGCTTGTGATCCTCTGCCTGAGCTTTCAGTGGCTGCGGGAACATGTATTTTACCTGTATGGCGGTTTTGTTGGGCTGAGTGCAGTTGTTGTGATCTACATTATCAATAAAAATCAGAATCCGTCTTATCAGCTCTCCTGGATCATTCCTGTGCTGGTGTTTCCGGTGTTCGGCGCATTGTTTTATCTGTTTGTGGAGACGCAGCCGGGAACCCGGGCCATTGACCGGAGGCTGAAAGAAATCATAAAAGAAACGGAACCGATGCTGAGACAGCGGCCGGAGGTTATGGAACGGCTGTACCGTGAGAGCCGGGGAACAGCGCGGCTGGCCTATTATATGAATAGGTATGGAGGTTATCCAATCTGGGAAAATACCAGCGCACAGTATTTTCCGCTGGGAGATGACATGTATCCGGTGCTTCTGGAGGAACTGAGGAAAGCAGAGCGTTATATTTTCATGGAATATTTTATCGTGGAAAAAGGCGAGATGTGGGACAGTATTCTGGAAATCCTGAAAGAGAAGGCGGCCGCCGGTGTGGAAGTGCGTTTTATGTACGATGGCATGTGCAGTCTTACCCTGATGCCTTACGGATACCCAAAGCAGCTGGAAAAATATGGAATCCACTGCAAGATGTTTTCTCCGGTGCGTCCGGTCCTTTCTTCCTATCAGAATAACCGTGACCATCGTAAGATCACAGTCATTGATGGCCACACTGCCTTTACCGGCGGAGTGAATCTGGCAGACGAGTACATTAACCGCAAGGTGAGGTTTGGGCACTGGAAGGATACCGCCATTATGCTGAAGGGGGATGCGGCTACCGGATTTCTGATGATGTTTCTGCAGATGTGGAATATTACGGAACACAGTACGGATGATTATGCCCGGTATCTGTATCGGCCGGCTGCTCAAAAACCGAAAGAGCCGGACTGTACCGGCTTTGTGATGCCATACGGGGACAGTCCGCTGGATAACGAGACAGTAGGACAGCATGTTTATATGGATATCTTAAACGAATCCCGTTATTATGTGCATATCATGACACCGTATCTGATCCTGGACAGTGATATGATCACTTCGCTGACGTTTGCGGCAAAGCGCGGTATTGAGACGATCATCATCATGCCGCATATTCCGGATAAGATCTATGCGTACCTCCTGGCCCGGTCTTATTACGCGGAGCTTCTTCAGGCCGGCGTGAAGATCTATGAGTATATGCCTGGGTTTGTACATGCCAAGGTATTTACCAGTGATAACACGAAAGCTGTGGTAGGCTCCATCAACATGGACTACCGGAGTCTGCATCTGCATTTTGAGTGCGCCGTGTACCTGTTCAGGAATCCGGCTGTACAGCAGGCAGAAGCCGACTTCCAGGAAACCCTGAAACACTGTCAGGAGATCACACTGGAAGACTGCAGAACTTATCCGATGCCGAAGAAGATCGCGGGTAAGGTGCTGCGGCTGTTTGCGCCGCTGATGTAAAATTTAGTAATGCCGTACCTCTGCGGCTGACCGGATCTTCTGAATGACAGGTTCGGCGGCCTCGGAGGTGAAATACCGGAAGGTGCATGCTGGCACCTTCTTTTTTAATGCATCAAAGTTGCCGTCCCTGATCAGGCAGCGGACCTCGGAGGCACTGATGGCACCGTCCTCATCGGCCTTTCGCGGAATGACATGGCAGTTAAGTCCCGCGACAGCCAGTTCTTCTGCCATCACCTGATTGTAGATTCCGGTTACCTGGCTGAACGGTTCTTCGCCCACGAAGCGGTCCGTCACGGACAGAGTCCGGGCGATGCGCAGAAAGACCTGAATATCCAGCTTGGCGTGGGAGCGGATGACGGTGTCGGAGTCTTTTAAAAAGTAGGATGGGAAGGTGGCGTTGGAAATCATGTAGGGGCCGGTTTCATGGCAGACCACATTTGAAAGATCTGCGCAGCCCTCTGCAACCAGCTGTCTGCGGACGGAGAAGGGAACGAGGGAGGCATCTTCGGATACCACAAACACATGCAGCAGATCTACTGCGGCTGCAGCCTGTTCGACCAGATAGCGGTGGCCCAGGGTAAATGGGTTGGCATTCATGATGACGGCACCGATTTTCGCGTCCTGTCCTTTTTCACTTTCGAGGAAAGCAGAAGTTTCTCTCTGCAGACGTTTCAGGTAGTCAGAAAAGCCGGTCCTGCGGTTTTCCATGAAAACAACCTTGCCCTCTACCCGGGCAATCTCGTAAAAACCCAGATCACCAAAGAAACGCGCAGTATTGCATTTTGTATACAGAAAGAGACTGGTGTTGCCACGGCTGTACTGAAACTCGATCAGATGGGAGATGATCTGGTTCATCAGGCCTTCACCCTGGTGCTCGGAAGAAACAGCCATGCAGCGCAGTGTGTTGGCAAAACAGGAGCCGGTTGCCACAAGATCGTAATTATCATCGAACAGTCCGATGCTGTAATCAAGATTTTTGTCCCGCTCGATTCCTTCTTTTTCTAATAATGCGTCCATCTGGCGCACAGCGCGCTTATCGGTGGATGAAATTCTGCTTACGGTATAGTCTGACATCATTCATAATTCCTCCGGATTTCATATTGCCCCTAGTATAACGCATTCACGGAGAAAATGCGAATATATCCTGAGTTATGGGGGATATTTGTAAATATCTATAGTATGGAAGAAAAGGAGATCCTTATATGAATAACGAAGAAAATGTGAATCAGAACGATGCCCGGGCTATCCTGGATGGCAGCAACGGCAAACACAAAATCTGTCTGCTTTCCATTATCGGAGAAGTGGAAGGCCATGAAAACCTTTCCGGCAATACGAAAACCACCAAGTATGACCAGATCCTGCCAAAGCTGGCGCAGCTGGAAGATGACGACAGCGTGGAAGGCCTTCTGGTATTGCTAAATACCTCTGGAGGCGATGTAGATGCAGGCCTGGCGATTGCGGAGATGATCGCCTCTCTTTCCATGCCGACGGTATCACTGGTCCTGGGCGGCAGCCATTCCATCGGAGTGCCGCTTGCAGTGTCTACAGATCATTCCTTTATTGTGCCGACCGGGACCATGATGGTGCATCCGGTGCGGATGAGCGGAACCGTGATCGGGGCTTCCCAGACTTATGAGTATTTTGAGATGATTCAGGACCGGATCCTGACTTTTGTGAGTGAGCACGCAAAGATCGCCTACGATCAGGTGAAGAAGCTGATGCTGAACACGGAAATGCTGACGAAAGATCTCGGTACTGTGCTGGTAGGTCAGGATACGGTAAAGACCGGACTGATCGATGAGGTTGGAGGGATCCGGGAGGCACTTAGGTATTTGTATCAGCAGATAGAAGCAGGAGCGTAAGCTCTGTCGGAAGCGTTTGGGGATCATGCAGGATCATGCGTCCGGTTTTACGTGGCTTGCATTTCCTGATATTTTTTTGTATACTAACTACATTGGGAAAGAGGAGGCCGAAGTTTGTGGCAGCGAAGAAACAGCAAAACCGAGTGAATTCAGACAGAACGGGAAAAGCGGCAGGCAGCAGAAAGTCTGTGCGTTCCGGGGCACAGGGGGCGTCAGAAGGACGCAAACCGGGCAGACCGAGACGGGTTCAGGAGCCGGAACCGGAGCAGGAGGGACTGCTCCGTGCAGAGGTCATTGTGTTAGGGTCATTTGCTCTGGCTGTGCTTTTATTTTTGAGCAATTTTCATTTATGCGGATTTGCAGGTGATTTCTTAAGAGGAATCCAGCTTGGCCTGTTTGGCCTTCCGGGCTATGTGGCTCCGCTGGTTCTCTTTATCGGAACCTGCTTCTATCAGGCCAACCGCGAAAACCGGATTGTACTGCAAAAGACCATTGCAACGGCCGCAGCATTTTTTCTGCTATGTGGTTTCTCACAGATGATGTTTGGGCAGCAGCCGGAAGCAGGAAAAGGCATTTTTGAATATTACCGCTTTTCAGCGGCATCCGGTATGGGCGGCGGTCTGTTTGGCGGCCTGCTGTTTGGCGGAATCCGTGCATTTATCGGAAGCATCGGAGCATTTCTGGTCATGGCGGTTGGAATGATCATTTGCATGGTGTGCATCACCCAGCGCTCTTTTGTGAAAGCGGTAAAACGTCACAGCGATGTGGCCTATCAGCATGCAAGAGAAGATATGGAGCGGCGCCGTGAGCTTTATGCCGAGCGTCAGGAAGAACGAAGGCGTCTTCGGGAGGAGCAGCGGGTGCGGGGCGTGAATTTGGGTTCCACGAAGCTGTCAGCTTCTGACAATGAAGATGCAGTGGATATGCCGCAAGAAGGCTTCGAAGATGGCTGGGATGGCAGCAATGAAGAAGATTACGGGAAAAGCAGTGAAGATGGCGGCAGCGCAGAGCTGCAGGCCGGCAGTCAGGCTGCGGATGAGGCGTCAGAGGAGGCTCCGGCTCCCGGAACATCGCGCGGGCGGCGCCTGTTTCCTGAGGAAGCCATGGAACCGGATCTGTCGGATATTTTTACAGGCAGTATTACCATGCCGGAAGATGACTATGATCTGGAGGCAGCGGCAAAGCGCCTGACGGAGTCCGGTTTTGGACAGTTTGAACAGGCGGGTGAGGTTTTTACCGGCGGTGCCAGAAGACTGGATGAAGAATCCGCGGTGAATCCGGCGCATGATCAGACAGCGCAGTCAGAGCATCAGCAGGAACCGGAGCAGATTCAGGATGAGGCTCCGTGGGATGAGCCTGCAAAGGCAGAACATGAGGAGTGTACATATACCCGGCCGCAGGATCCTGCATGGCAGGAGGCAGCCCCGGAGGAGTATCTTCCGGAGCCGGATGTGGCATACACTGTGAAGACGGAGCAGAACACCGATTTCGCAATCCCGGAAGGAAACAAGCATGTGGTAACAGCCGGCGGCAAGGTGATCGATACCGATACCGAGGCTCTTCAGAAGAAGCTGGAGTCCGCAAAGAAAGCAGCGGCAGCGGAGAAATCAGAAGAAGCCGCAGACAGCGAAGTGGCCGTGGAGCAGCAGATCCGGGAACAGGCAGAGGAACCGAAGAAGGAATATATATTTCCGCCTCTCAGCCTCTTAAAGCGCGGCGGCAGAAGCTCCGGCGGTTATTCTGAGCAGGAGTACCGGGACACTGCCGTGAAGCTGCAGCAGACACTGCGAAACTTCGGCGTTGGTGTTACCGTGACCAACATCAGCTGCGGGCCATCGGTTACCCGCTACGAGCTTCACCCGGAGCAGGGAGTGAAGGTCAGCAAGATCGTGGGACTGGCCGATGACATCAAACTGAGCCTGGCTGCGGAGGACATCCGCATCGAGGCTCCGATCCCCGGAAAGTCTGCTGTGGGTATCGAGGTGCCGAATAAAGAGAAAACGTCCGTATTCCTGCGCGATCTGTTAGAATCCGATGCGTTCCAGAAGCATCCGTCCCGTCTGGCCTTTGCAGTCGGCAAGGATATCGGCGGTCAGGTTGTGGTGACCGATATCGCCAAGATGCCGCATCTTCTGATCGCGGGTGCTACAGGCTCCGGTAAGTCTGTCTGTATCAATACCATCATCATGAGCATCATCTACAAGGCAGATCCGGAGGATGTCAAGCTCATCATGGTAGACCCGAAGGTCGTAGAGCTCAGTGTATATAATGGTATCCCGCATCTTCTGATCCCGGTCGTGACAGATCCGAAGAAAGCCTCCGGCGCATTAAACTGGGCGGTAGCAGAGATGACAGACCGCTACAAAAAATTTGCCAGGTACGGTGTACGTGACCTGAAAGGCTACAATGCGAGAATTGACACTATTCAGGATATCGAAGATGAGAATAAACCGAAGAAGATGCCGCAGATCGTCATTATCGTGGATGAGCTGGCGGATCTGATGATGGTGGCTCCGGGTGAGGTGGAGGATGCCATCTGCCGTCTGGCCCAGCTGGCCCGTGCAGCAGGCATTCATCTGGTCATTGCGACCCAGAGACCGTCTGTCAATGTCATCACCGGTCTCATCAAGGCCAACGTGCCGTCGCGAATCGCGTTTTCAGTTTCTTCCGGCGTGGATTCCCGCACGATCATTGACATGAATGGTGCGGAAAAGCTGCTCGGAAAGGGCGACATGCTCTTTTATCCGGCAGGCTTCCCGAAGCCACAGCGTGTACAGGGCGCTTTTGTTTCGGATTCCGAAGTCCAGCAGGTGGTGGACTTCCTCACCGAGCAGGGGCTTACGGCCCAGTACAGCCCGGAGGTGGAAAACAGTATGAATTCGGCTCCTTCTGCCCAAGCATCCGGCCCGTCTAACAGCCGGGACGAGTACTTTGAGCAGGCAGGCCGTTTCATTATAGAAAAAGAAAAGGCATCCATTGGAATGCTGCAGCGTATGTTTAAGATTGGGTTCAACCGCGCCGCAAGGATCATGGACCAGCTGGCAGAGGCCGGTGTGGTCGGCGAGGAAGAGGGAACAAAGCCCCGCAAGGTCCTTATGACCATGGAAGAATTCGATCAGATCATTTAACCCAACACTACACACGAAAAGGGAGGATTCTGGCTATGAAAACAGATATCGAAATCGCGCAGGAGGCGGTAAAGCTTCCAATCAAAGAAGTTGCAGAGAGTTATGGTATTGTTGAGGATAATCTGGAACTGTATGGCAAGTACAAGGCAAAGATCACGGATGAACTGTGGCAGCAGGTAAAAGACCGTCCGGACGGAAAACTGGTTCTGGTAACTGCCATCAACCCGACTCCGGCAGGAGAAGGAAAGACTACCACAAGCATCGGCCTGGCAGACGCTCTTACAAGACTTGGAAAAAAGACCATGATCGCACTTCGTGAGCCATCTCTGGGACCGTGCTTCGGTATTAAGGGCGGTGCCGCAGGCGGTGGATTTGCCCAGGTGGTTCCGATGGAAGATCTGAACCTTCATTTTACCGGAGATTTCCATGCCATCACTTCAGCCAACAACATTCTGGCAGCACTTCTGGATAACCACATCCAGCAGGGAAACGCACTTCAGATCGACACAAGACAGATTCTCTGGAAACGCTGCCTGGATATGAACGACCGTGTGCTGCGCAATATCGTTGTCGGCCTTGGCGCGAAGGCAGACGGTGTGGTGCGTGAGGATCACTTTGTGATCACCGTAGCTTCCGAGATCATGGCAATCTTATGCCTGGCCAACGACATGAATGACTTAAAGAAACGTCTCGGCAAGATCATTGTCGCATATAATTATGCCGGAGAGCCGGTTACCGCAGCACAGTTAAACGCAGTGGGTGCCATGGCGGCCCTGTTAAAGGACGCGATCAAGCCGAATCTGATCCAGACTCTGGAGCATACCGGTGCACTGGTACACGGTGGACCGTTTGCAAACATTGCCCATGGCTGCAACAGTGTGCGCGCTACCAAGACAGCCTTAAAGCTGGCAGATGTTGTGATAACCGAGGCTGGCTTCGGTGCGGATCTGGGTGCAGAGAAATTCCTGGATATTAAATGCCGCAAGGCAGACTTAAAGCCGGATGCAGTAGTTCTGGTTGCAACTGTGCGTGCGCTGAAGTACAACGGCGGAGTGCCGAAGACGGAGCTTTCCGCAGAGAACCTGGATGCCTTAAAGAAGGGTATTGCGAATCTGGAGAAGCACATTGAAAATCTGCAGAAATTCGGTGTGCCGGTGGTAGTCACCTTAAACTCCTTTGTGACCGATACGGAAGCAGAGTATACGTTTATCCGCGATTTCTGTGAGGAGCGCGGCTGTGAGTTCGCCCTTTCTGAGGTATGGGCAAAAGGCGGAGAGGGCGGAGAAGCTCTTGCCCAGAAGGTTCTGGATACCCTTGCAAATAAGGAGAGCCATTACCATGCCCTGTACCCGGATGAGATGAGCTTAAAGGATAAGGTAAAGACCATTGCCACCGAGATTTACGGCGCAGATGGTGTTTCCTACGCACCGGCTGCCTCTAAGGCGCTGGCGCGCATCGAGGAGATGGGCTTTGGCAATCTTCCGGTCTGCATGGCCAAAACCCAGTATTCTTTGTCTGACGACCAGACCAGGCTGGGACGTCCGACCGGCTTTACCATCAACGTACGTGATGCCTATGTATCTGCAGGCGCCGGTTTTGTGGTAGTACTGACGGGTGCTATCATGACGATGCCGGGACTGCCGAAGAGACCGGCAGCAGATGGCATTGATGTAGATGAAAACGGCATGATCACCGGATTATTCTAATAATAGAAGAAGGATCCGGCAGGCGCTGGTATCATAAGGGCCATGCCGGATCTGTTGACTGAGAAAGGATAGGCAAGAGTATGACGATAAAAGACTGGTTAGAGGGACTTTCCTATAAGCTGGTCCAGGGAAGCCTGGACGTGGAAGTAAATGAAGTTGTGTACGACTCCAGAAAGGCAGCTCCGGGCGCAGTGTTTGTCTGCATGAAGGGCACCAAGATTGATTCCCATGATTTCATTTATCAGGTGACGGAGGCAGGCGTAAAGGTGCTTGTGACCGAGCATCCGGTGGAAGCACCGGAAGGCGTGACCGTCGTGGAAACCGAAAACGGAAGAGAGGCGCTGGCTCTTTTATCGGCTGCCCGCTTTGGCTATCCATCACGGAAGCTGACTATGATCGGGGTGACCGGAACCAAGGGAAAGACCACCACCACCCATATGATCAAGACGATTTTAGAGACATCCGGCAAAAAGACCGGCATGATCGGAACCAACGGTGTTTATATCGGGAAAGAGCATTTTCCGACGGTGAATACCACACCGGAGTCTTACGATCTGCACCGCTATTTCGCAAAAATGGTGGAAGAGGGCTGTGAGTGCTGCGTGATGGAGGTTTCCTCCCAGGCCATGAAAATGCACCGTGTGGCCGGAATCCATTTTAACTATGGTCTGTTTACAAATATTTCCCCGGATCATATCGGAAAAGATGAGCATGCGGATTTTGCGGAATATTTGTATTATAAGAAACAGCTGTTTTACCAGTGCGACCGTGCCCTGATCAATGTAGATGACGAGCATATTGAGGAAATCGTAAAAGATATTCCGTGTCCGTGGACCGGCTTTGGCCTGAAGGCGGGCGCAGGCTTCCAGGCAGAGAATATCCACTATGTCTCCGAGCCGGATTTTGTAGGTGTGGAATTTGACATCAAGGGTGAGCACCAGATCCCGGTACGCGTTAGCATTCCGGGCAAATTCAATGTATACAATGCGCTGGCAGCTGCGGCCGTTACCCTTTGGGTAGGCGTACCGGCAGAAAAGCTGCAGCATGCTCTCGAGCATCTGAAGATCAATGGCCGTATGGAGATTGTATACACCTCTGAAAAGTGCTGTGTGATCGTGGATTACGCGCACAATGCAGTCAGCATGGAGAGTCTCCTGGCAACGCTGCGTGAATATCATCCGAAGCGTCTCGTTGTGGTATTTGGCTGCGGAGGAAACCGATCCAAAGACCGCCGTTACTCTATGGGAGAGATTGGCGGCCGCATGGCAGATCTGTCCATCATAACCGCAGATAACTCCCGCTTTGAAAAAGTCGAGGATATCATTGCGGATATCCGCGGCAGCATCGAGAAGACCGGTGGAAGCTTCCTGGAGATTCCGGACCGGAAAGAGGCCATTGCCTACAGCATCACACATGCAGAGCCGGGCGATATGATCGCTATCATCGGTAAGGGCCATGAGGATTATCAGGAAATTAACGGCGTGCGTTACCCGTTCCTGGACCGCGCCGTGGTGGAAGAGGTTGTGAAGAACCTGTAGAAAAGAAACAGAAAAGAGATCCGGAAATGGAAAATATAACGGTTAAAGATATCGTGGCTGCCACAGGCGGCCGGCTTCTGTGCGGCAATGCGGCCCAGAAGATCGAACATTTGAGCATTGATTCAAGAACCATGAAAGGAAATGACCTGTTTGTACCGCTGATCGGAGAAAAGGTGGATGCTCACCGCTTCATCGGGCAGGCATTCGATACAGGCGCAGCAGCGGTTCTTACTTCGGAGCATGAAAGCGCAGCGGATACAGAGCATGCGTGGATCCGGGTTGCAGATACCAAAAATGCGCTGCAGGATATCGGACGTTATTATCGCAGCCGGTTAAGCCTGCCGCTGGTAGGCATCACCGGAAGCGTGGGAAAGACGACTACCCGTGAGATGGTGGCGGCAGCACTTTCCGCAAAATATCAGGTGTATAAGACACCTGGCAACTCTAATAGCCAGGTAGGTGTGCCGATCACCCTGTCTGAGATTACTTCAGCCGATGAGATCGGTGTGCTGGAGCTTGGCATGAGCATGCCGGGGGAGCTGACAGTCATTGCAAAGATCGCGCAGGTGGATATGGCGGTAATCACCAATGTGGGAATTACGCACATTGAGCAGTTGGGAAGTCAGGATAATATCTATCATGAGAAACTGACGATCCAGGATGGTCTGAAAGAAGGCGGCATTCTCTTTTTAAATGGAGATGACCCACGCTTAAAGGAGACCAGAGCCAAGGACGGCTGCAGAACCGTATATTACGGAACCGGAGATAATTCCGAGTACCGTGCGGAGGATATCCGCAGCGAGGACGGATATCCGGTATTTACTGCAAACTGCCGCGGAGAAAAATATATGGTGCGCTTAAGCATCATGGGACGTCATAATGTACTCAATGCCATGGTGGCTCTGGCCGTGGCGGATCTGAGCGGAGTTCCGCTTTCCGGTGCAGTCAAGTGCCTGGCTGCTTTTACCGGTTTTCAGAACCGTCAGCAGGTCATGCAGAAGCATGGCATTACCGTCATTGATGACACTTACAATGCAAGCCCGGTTTCCATGAAGGCAGGACTGGAGGTTCTCGAGGCAACGGCAAAGGGACGCCGCATCGCAGTGCTTGCAGATATGAAGGAACTGGGGCCGGATTCTCCGAAGTTCCACTATGAGGTAGGAAGCTGGATGAAATCCCATCCGGTGGATATTCTGTTTACATACGGGGAACTGGCGGAGCAGATTGCCCGGGGCGCAAAGCGGGCCGGAATGAAGGCGGAGTATATCCATTTCGAAGAAAACCGTCGTGATGCGCTGGCGGAAGCAATCAGGGCAAAGCTGCAGCCGGGAGACTGTGTCCTTCTAAAGGGGTCAAACAGCATGAAACTCGGAGAAGTGGCTGCAAAGCTGCTGAAAGATTAAAACAGGCAACAGACAGGAGCAGATATGGCAGATCAGTATGCCAGCATCATTATAGATATTTCCCATGAAGACGTAGACCGGGTATTCCAGTACCGGATCCCGCCGGCACTTTTGCCGGAGATCCGGGTCGGGGTGCAGGTCTGCGTCCCTTTTGGTTCAGGAAACAGAACACGAAACGGCTATGTGGTGGAACTCACCGACCGACCGGATTATGATAAAGAGAAAATAAAAGAGATCATCAGCGTGACCGAAAAGAGCATCACCGCGGATACCCGGCTCATTGAGCTGGCCTGGTGGATGAAAGAGCAATATGGCTCTACCATGAATCAGGCGTTAAAGACGGTACTTCCGGTGAAGAAAAGGGTGAAGGCACGGAATAAAAAAATAGTGGAGACTGTGGCGGAGCAGGAAAACGATCCATCACAGTGCAGTCAGGAGGTTCTTCTGAATCCGGAGCAGCAGTCCATTGTGGATGATTTTATTACTGCCTATGACTCCGGAGACCACAGACCATGTCTCATCCATGGTGTCACAGGCAGCGGCAAGACAGAAGTCTACATGGCCCTGATTGACCATGTGCTGCTGCAGGGAAAGCAGGCCATTGTGCTGATCCCGGAGATTGCCCTGACCTATCAGACCGTGAGCCGCTTTTACAGCCGCTTTGGAAACCGCATCTGTGTCATGCATTCCAGGCTTTCCGCAGGAGAAAAGTGTGACCAGTTTGAGCGGGCCGCAAAAGGTGAGACGGATATTATGATCGGCGCACGGTCAGCGCTCTTTACTCCCTTTCCCAATCTGGGACTCATCATCATAGATGAGGAGCATGAGGGGGCATACAAGAGTGAGACTACGCCGCGTTATCATGCGCGGGAGGTGGCGGAAAAGCTGGCACAGCTAAGCGGCGCGGCCCTGGTGCTTGGTTCTGCAACACCGTCGGTGGAGGCGTATTTTAAGACAGAGGACAAAACCTACCGGCTGTTTACGCTCGCAAAACGCGCAAAGACCGGAAGTGAGATGGCGGCAGTGGAGGTCGTGGACCTGCGAAAAGAAATGGAAAACGGAAATAAATCCATATTCAGTGAGCGGCTCCAGGAGCTGATCCGGGACCGGCTGGAAAAAAAAGAGCAGGTCATGCTGTTTATTAACCGGCGCGGCTATTCCAGCTTTGTCTCCTGCAGAAGCTGCGGCGAGGCTGTGAAATGCCCTCACTGTGATGTCTCCCTGACGCTGCACAACCGCCAGCGGCTGGTGTGCCATTACTGCGGCTACCAGATCCCCATGCCAAAGCTGTGTCCGAATTGCGGATCTCCGTATCTTGCGGGTTTTGGTATTGGTACGCAGAAAATCGAGGAAATGGCGGCACAGATGTTTCCGGAGGCAAGGCTTTTACGGATGGACCTGGACACCACCTCGAAAAAAGGCGGTCATGAGAAAATCTTATCTGCTTTCGCAAAGGGCAGGGCAGACATTCTCATCGGCACCCAGATGATCGTAAAGGGACATGACTTTCCGGGAGTGACCCTGGTAGGCGTTCTGGCAGCGGATGTATCTTTGTATGCGCCGGATTTCGAGGCGGCAGAGCGTACCTTTCAGCTTCTGGTCCAGGCGGCAGGGCGTGCCGGGCGGGGCAGGAAAGCTGGGATTGCGCTGATCCAGACCTATATGCCGGAGCATTACAGCATCCAGACGGCGGCAGCCCAGGACTATGCAGCCTTTTACCGTCAGGAGATGGGGTACCGGAAGCTGATGCATTATCCTCCGGTCTGCCATATGCTGTGTATGCAGGTAGCCGGAGAAGACGAGGAGCTTATGAGCCGGATCATGGACGCCATCGCGCAATCTGTACAGAAACATTTCGGAGAAACTGCCGAGATCATCGGTCCGGTTTTTGCTCCTGTATACAAAGTTCATGATATCTACAGAAAAATTTTATATATGAAACATGAAAACTATGATATACTAATAAAAATCCAGAAGTATGTCAAAATGCGCTGGGATGAAACAGAAAGCTGCAAAAAACTGACGCTGCAGTGCGATTTCACATAAATGCGATACAGAAAGGACAGAGATAAATGGCAATCAGACAGGTAAGAACCATCGGAGACGATATTTTAAGAAAGGAATGCAAACCGGTCAAAGAGATCACCCCGCGTGTTGCGGAGCTCATTGAGGACATGTTTGAGACAATGTACGAGGCCAACGGTGTTGGTCTGGCAGCACCGCAGGTGGGTATCTTAAAGCAGATCGTGGTCATGGATGTGGATGACGGCAATCAGTATGTACTCATCAATCCGGAGATCATCGAGCAGAGCGGAAGCCAGACCGGTCAGGAGGGGTGCCTGAGTGTGCCTGGAAAGGCAGGCATGGTAACCCGCCCAAATCATGTGGTAGTACGTGCATACGATGAAAACATGGAGCAGTTTGAGTTAGAGGGAGAGGAACTGTTAGCCCGCTGCATCTGCCATGAGTGTGCGCATCTTCACGGACAGCTCTATGTAGATCTGGTAGAGGGCGAACTGATGGATACGACTGTGGAACCGGAGGAAGAATAATTTATGAGAATCATATTTATGGGAACACCGGATTTTTCGGTGCCGACATTAGAAGCGCTGGTGGCTTCCGGGCATGAGGTTGTAGCAGTAGTCACCCAGCCGGATAAGCCGAAGGGCCGAGGAAAGGAGATCCATATGTCTCCGGTCAAGGAATGCGCCCTGCAGCATAACATCCCGGTTTACCAGCCGGTGCGTGCAAGAGATGAGGCGTTTGTGGAAGAAATGCGTGCATTAAACCCGGATGCCATGGTTGTGATCGCCTTTGGCCAGATCCTTCCAAAGTCCCTTTTGGATCTGCCGAAGTATGGCTGTGTGAACATTCATGCGTCCCTGCTGCCGAAGTACCGCGGAGCAGCACCGATCCAGTGGGCAGTCATTAACGGCGATAAGGAGACCGGCATTACCACCATGATGATGGATGTGGAGATGGATACCGGTGATATGCTCGAAAAAACGGTTGTAAAGCTGAATCCGGATGAAACCGGGGGAAGCCTCTTTGACCGGTTAAGCCTCCTGGGCGGCAGTCTGATCCTTTCTACGTTAGGCAAGCTGGAAAAGGGGGAGATTACCCCGCAGCCGCAGGATCATGAAAAGGCAACCTATGTAAAGAAAATTTCCAAATCCATGGGAGATATTGACTGGACCATGGATGCGGTTTCTATCGAACGTCTGGTGCGCGGCTTAAATCCGTGGCCGAGCGCGTTCACAAGATGGAATGGCAGAATGTTAAAGATCTGGGAGGCGAAGGTGCTTCCGGATCCGGCTGTGAAAGCCCCCTGCGGCAGCGTGATCAGTGCCGGTGAGGAGGGCCTGAAGATCCAGACCGGAAATGGCGTGTTATGTGTCACCAGCCTTCAGCTAGAAGGAAAGAAGCGGATGGATACCGCTGCATTTTTACGCGGATACCAGATCGAACCCGGCTGTATCATGGAAAGGAGTGAGTAGTCATGTACGGTGGCTATGGTTACTACGGGCTGGGCTACAGCCTGTTTGATCCGACAATGATCCTTGTTTATATCGGTGCCCTGTTATCACTGTGGGCATCATCCAAAGTGAACAGTACGTTCCAGCGCTATTCCCGTGTGCGCAGCATGACCGGGATGACCGGCGCGGAGGCAGCAAAACGTCTGCTGCAGTCCCAGGGCATCTACGACGTGACGGTCCGGCCGGTGCGGGGACAGCTTACTGATCACTATGATCCGCGGACGAAGACGGTCAATCTGTCGGAGTCTGTTTACGGCAGCACATCCATCGCAGCCGTTGGCGTGGCAGCCCATGAGTGCGGACATGCCATTCAGGACAATGTGGGGTATGCGCCGCTGCGCCTGCGTTCCGCTTTTGTGCCGATCGCAAACCTTGGCAGCAAAATTTCCCTACCCCTCATCATCCTGGGCTTTTTTATCGGACTGACTCCGTTCATTGAGATTGGTATCTGGATGTTTGTGCTGGCTGTATTATTCCAGATCATCACCCTGCCGGTAGAGTTCAATGCTTCCTCCCGTGCGGTGCAGCTGGTGGACAGCCTTGGCATTCTCCGGGGGGACGAGGTAGATGGCACCCGGAAGGTGCTGGGTGCAGCAGCGCTCACCTATGTGGCAGCCGCGGCTGCTTCCATTTTACAGCTTGCGCGGCTGATCATCCTGTTTGGAGGACGCAGACGAAATGACTAAGCAGAGTGGCCCGACGAAGGAGCGGGAACTGATCCTGGATATTCTTATGGAGATCCTGGAAAACGGCGGTTACAGCCATGTAGTATTAAAAAAAGCACTGGATAAGCACCAGTATCTGGAAAAACAGAACCGTGCGTTTGTCACAAGAGTTGTGGAAGGAACGATCGAGTATCTTCTCACCATCGATGCAGTGATCGATCAGTGCTCCAAAATAAAAGTGAAGAAAATGAAACCGGTGATCCGCACCATTCTCCGTATGTCTGTGTACCAGATCTTACAGATGGACCGGATCCCGGACAGTGCAGTATGTGATGAGGCGGTGAAACTTGCGGTAAAACGGAAGTTCCACGGCCTGAAAGGTTTTGTGAACGGTGTACTGCGCACCATTTCCAGGGAAAAGGAAACTTTTGTTTTCACCGACTGGTCACGAAAGTATTCCATGCCGGACTGGATTATTGAACTGTGGAAACAGCAGTACCCGGCAGAGACTGTGGAGCGCATGATGCAGGCATTCTTAGAGGAACGCCCGACTTGCGTACGCTGTAATCTGGACCGGGCTTCCATGGAACAGATCCTCGCGAGTCTGGAACAGGATCGTGTCACTGTACAGAGGAATCCGCTGGCAGAGCATGCCCTGCTTCTTTCCGGTTACGATTATCTGGATGCCGTTAAGGCCTTTCGGGAAGGCTGGATCACAGTGCAGGATGTGAGTTCATCCTTTGTGGGAGAGGCGGCAGATCCGAAATCCGGAGACAGGGTTCTGGATGTGTGCGGAGCTCCCGGCGGAAAGAGTCTGCATATTGCGGATAAGCTCGCCGGAACCGGAGAGGTCCTTGTCCGCGATTTAACGGAGCAGAAGATCCTTCTGGTGGAGGATAACATCCGCCGGACCGGATTTACCAATATCCGGGCTGAGGTGTGGGACGCACTGGAGGAAGATCCGTCCTGGGATGAGCAGGCAGATATCGTAATCGCGGATCTCCCGTGCTCAGGGCTCGGCATCATCGGCAGGAAGCCGGATATCAAGTACCAGGTGACAAAGGAAGACCTGGAAGAACTGGCAGAACTCCAGCGGGACATTCTATCTGTAGTCTGGAAATATGTTAAGCCGGGCGGAAAGCTGATCTACAGCACCTGTACCATCGATCATCTGGAGAATGAAGATCAGAGAAACTGGATTTTAGAAGCGCTTCCGTTTGAACCGCTGAGCCTGGAAGGAGCGTTTGGAAGCCAGGTGGCAGAAAAAACCATGAAAGACGGATATATTCAGCTTCTTCCGGGCAGATACCCATGCGATGGGTTCTTTATCTCCGCGTTCCGGAGAAAGGAGTAGCAGATTATTATGGAAAAGCTAGATATCAAATCCCTGACTCTGGAGGAGCTGACTGAGGCCATCCGGCAGATGGGAGATAAACCATTTCGGGCAAAACAGATTTACCAGTGGCTTCATCAGAAGCTGGTGACGGATTTTGATGAGATGAGTAATCTGTCCAAGCCGCTGCGCGAAAAATTAAAAGAACAGTTTACGCTGACTGCACTGTATCCGGCAGATGTGAAAATCTCCCAGATTGACGGCACCCGCAAATATCTGTTCCGTCTGGAGGACGGCAATGTCATTGAGAGTGTGTGGATGCAGTATCATCATGGCAACAGCGTTTGTATATCCTCTCAGGTAGGCTGCCGTATGGGCTGCCGCTTCTGTGCTTCTACGTTGGACGGTCTTGAGCGGAACCTGACAACGGCAGAGATGCTGGACCAGATTTACCGGATCCAGACGCTGACCGGGGAACGAGTTTCCAATATCGTGATCATGGGTTCCGGAGAACCGCTTGACAACTATGACAATGTGATCCGTTTTCTACGCATGATCTCAGATGAAAACGGGCTGAATATCAGCCAGAGAAATATTACGCTCTCAACCTGCGGTATCGTGCCGAATATCTTAAGGCTGGCAGAGGAGAATATCCAGATCACCCTGGCTTTGTCACTGCATGCACCGAATGACGAGGTGCGAAAGACTCTGATGCCGATCGCAAACCGCTATAGCTTAAAGGAAATCCTGCCGGCCTGCCAGACCTATTTCGAGAAGACCGGCCGCCGTCTGACCTTTGAGTACAGTCTGGTAAGCGGCGTCAATGATAACCTGGATGAGGCAAAGGCACTTACATCCCTGCTCAAAAACATGCACGGTCATGTCAATCTGATCCCGGTCAACCCGATTAAAGAGCGGGATTACCGCCAGTCAGACCGGAAGGCGATCGAAGCGTTCAAGTCTTATCTGGAGAAGAACGGCATCAACGTGACAGTCCGCCGGGAAATGGGACGCGATATCAATGGCGCCTGCGGCCAGCTGAGAAAGAGCTTTCTGGAAGAGGAAAGCAAAGGAGGGATCTGAAGCATGGAGGCATATGCACTGACAGATGTAGGTCAGAAGCGGAGCATGAATCAGGACTCTGTCTACGCCCGCACAAAATCCATTGGATCCCTGGAGAATCTGTTTATTGTGGCGGATGGCATGGGCGGACATCAGGCAGGGGATTTTGCTTCCAACTTTGTGGTGGAAAATCTGGTCCGTTTTTTTGAAACGCCGTACCCGGAACGGGATGTTCATGGAATTTTAAAAGAGGGGATCCGGAAGGTAAACCGCGATCTATATGAGTGTACCAGCCGGGATCCGAAGCTGAACGGAGCCGGAAGTACCCTGGTGTTGGCTACCATCAAGGGTAGCGTGCTTTATGTGGCAAATATCGGAGACAGCCGTCTTTATCTTCTGCGGGAAGCACTCGAACAGATCACAAAAGACCATTCCTATGTGGAAGAACTGGTTGCCATGGGAAAACTAAAGCGCGGCAGCCGGGATTATCTGGAAAAGAAAAATATCATCACCAGAGCTGTAGGTGTCAGCGCGCAGGTCGATACAGACCTGTTTGCGCTGAAACTAAAGAGTGGTGACCAGATCCTCATGTGCTCGGACGGGCTGAGCAATATGGTGGATGAACTGGAAATCGAATATATTATTCGTTCCGAGGATGGAGTAGAAAGCCGGGCAAAAGCCCTGGTGGATGCAGCAAACCGCAGCGGCGGACTGGATAACATTTCGGTTGTTCTTGTGGAACCGCAGATAAGTGAGGTGAGCTTATGATACTGAGACCCGGAACATTTTTGCAGGACCGCTATGAAATCCTGGAGCAGATCGGCTCAGGCGGCATGTCTGTGGTCTACAAGGCCAAATGTCATAAATTAAATCGTCTGGTGGCCATTAAGGTCCTGAAGGAAGAATTCTGCAACGACAGCAGCTTTGTCAGCAAGTTTAAGATGGAAGCCCAGTCTGCTGCCGGGCTTTCCCATCCGAACATTGTCAGTGTTTACGATGTTATCGATGAAGGAAAGCTTCATTACATAGTCATGGAGCTGATCGAGGGAATTACCCTGAAAAGCTATATCCAGAAGAAGGGGCGGCTGGAAATTAAAGAGACCATCGGCATTGCCATTCAGGTAGCACAGGGCATTGCGGCGGCACATGAGCAGCATATCATTCACCGGGATATCAAGCCGCAGAATATGATCATTTCCCGGGATGGCAAGGTGAAGGTGGCAGATTTCGGCATTGCAAGAGCAGTGTCGGCACAGACCATGACCTCCTCGGCCATGGGATCGGTCCATTATATTTCACCGGAGCAGGCCAGAGGCGGCTTCAGTGATGAGCGGAGTGACATATATTCCCTTGGAGTGACCATGTATGAGATGGTGACCGGACGTGTCCCCTTTGATGGAGACAATACGGTGGCCATTGCCCTGGCGCACCTGGAGGATGCTGTGGTGCCGCCCAGTGTTTACAATCCGGAGATTCCAATGAGTCTTGAACGGATCATACTGACCTGTATGGAGAAAAAACCGGAACGCCGTTACCGCAGTGCCCAGGAGGTGATCACAGATCTGCGGGCAGCACTGATCTGGCCGGCATCCGAGGGCGGAAACCGTCCGGCAGATGCCGAGGAACGTGCCTTAAATGGCGAAACGGTTCAGATCAGCAGTGAACAGCTGTCTCAGATCAAGCAGTTTCGGCGTCCGGAGCGCATGGAGCAGGAACACCGGGAAAATTATGACCGGGAGGCAAAAGCTGCCTGGGACGCTTATCAGGAAGAAAACAGTCAGGGAGAAGACAATCAGGAAGAACCGCTGCCAGCTCAGGGGAGAAAGTCGTCTAAACCTTACAGACCGCAGGCAAAACACCGGAAACGGAACGAGGAGGATGACCAGGCGAATCCGCATATTGAGCGGCTTTTGGCAGGTGCAGGTATTGTTGCTGCCATTGTGGTGGTAGCAGTGCTGATTGTGGTATTCTCAAAGCTCGGCGCTTTCTTTAAAGCGGGAAGCGGAATCCTGGGAAATTCCCAGACAGAAAGCAGCCAGGCAGAGGCCGGGGAACTGATCTTAAAGGATACGGAAGTCAACATGCCATCCGTACTGGGACTTTCTGAGAACATGGCAGAGAGTACCCTTAAGGAGCATTCTCTGACCATGAAACGAACCTATGAATATTTTGATGATGTTGAAAAAGGCATTGTGGCCAGACAGGATCCGGAGGCAGGAACTGTTGTGTTAAAGGGTGGCCAGGTGAATGTGGTGATCAGCAACGGCACCGACAAGCTGGAGCTGAGCAAGCTTGGCATCACGGATCTGGATCAGACTACCGCAGTCAGCTTTCTGGAGAGCAAAGGACTGAAGGTCCAGGTGGTGGAAGAGGAAAACGAGAACATCAAGGCAGGAACCGTCATGCGGTATGAGCCGGAGCTGGTGGCTGATGGTGGTACGGTCTATCTGTATGTCAGCAGTGGTCCGCATGTGGATAAGGTCCCGGCCCCCTATCTGGTAGGCAAGTCGGAGGAAGAGGCCATTGCGCTTCTGGCGGAGAATGATCTGATGCCAGGCAATACATCCACCCAGTCCAGCGATACGGTGGAAAAGGGCTCTGTCATCAGCCAGTCCGTGACATCCGGCACTCAGTTGGCAAAAGGAAGCAAGATCGATTATGTGGTCAGCAGCGGTCCGGAGGTGAAGCATCAGCGTTATGTAGCGTCCATCAATCAGGTATATGATTTAAGCAGCCTGATCGGACCGGGAGCCGGAAGCTCCAGTGTTACCATTCAGATCCGCCTGCACCAGGGAACTGCGGATAATCCGCATTACAAGATTCTGACCCAGTCTACTACCATCAAGGGCGACGTGCTCCTTCCGGTCAATTTCACAAGCATTGAGAGCATGGACGGGACGGATCAGGGAACCCTGGAAATTGTAGATGTGAATTCCGGCGCGGTCATTAAGACTTACCAGCTGACATTCTTCCCGATGGATTAAAAAGGATCATATATATGACAGGAAAAATCATTAAAGGAATCGCAGGCTTTTATTATATCCACGACGGACATGATAAGGTATATGCCTGCAAGGCAAAAGGAGTTTTCCGCAACCGGGGCATCAAGCCGGTCGTGGGAGACAACGTGGAATTTACGGTGCTGGACGAGACAGCCCTGGAGGGAAATATCGATAAGATACTTCCACGGAAAAATGTGCTGATACGTCCGGCATCGGCCAATGTGGACCAGGCACTGGTGGTTTTTGCAATTACCCAGCCGGATCCGAACTTTAACCTGCTGGACCGTTTTCTGATCATGATGCTGGCTCAGGATATTCCTGTGACCATCTGTTTTAATAAGACAGATCTGGAAAACGGGGCAAAGCAGCAGGAGTACAGAAGCATTTATGAGCAGGCCGGATATCCGGTCATGTTTGTCAGCACGTACGAGAAATCCGGTGTGGAGGCTGTGCGGGATTATCTGCGCGGGAAGACCACGATCCTGGCCGGTCCGTCCGGTGTGGGCAAATCGTCCCTGACCAATCTTCTTCAGCCGGAGGCAGCGATGGAGACCGGAAGCATCAGCGAGAAGATTAAGCGTGGGAAACATACCACCCGTCACGCGGAGCTTTTCTGTGTGGAGGAGGATACGTATCTCATGGATACACCGGGATTTTCTTCTATGTATCTGGAAGAGATCGAACCGCAGGAACTGAAAGATTATTTCCCGGAATTTGAAGCTTATGAGGCGGAATGCAGATTCCAGAGGGACTGCGTCCATATCGGGGAGCCGGTGTGCGGCGTGAAAGCGGCACTGGCTGAAGGAAAGATCAGTCAAAGCCGGTACGACAATTATGGGCTGCTATACCAGGAATTGAAGAACCGCAGAAAATATTAAGAGAGAATCAAGGAGTAACACATCATGTACATTTTAGCACCATCCATTCTTGCAGCAGACTTTGGAAATTTGAGAAAGGAAATTCAGACTGTGTCCGAGGCAGGCGCCCAGTACATCCACATTGATGTGATGGACGGTATGTTTGTGCCGAGCATTTCCTTTGGCATGCCGGTCATTCAAAGTGTCCGTTCCTGTACGGACAAGGTTTTTGACGTTCATATGATGGTGGAGGAGCCGGGACGCTATGCGGCTGATCTGAAAGCAGCAGGTGCAGATCTCCTCTGTGTACACCAGGAAGCTTGCCGTCACTTAGACCGCACCATCAACCAGATCAAAGAACTTGGCATGAAGGTGGGGGTGGCCTTAAATCCGGCTACTCCGGTGGAAACCCTTTCCTGTGTCCTCGATCAGGTGGACATGATTCTTCTTATGTCCGTGAATCCGGGATTTGGAGGGCAGAAGTTTATTCCCTATACCCTAGATAAGATCAGAAAGCTGCGTGCTATGTTAAATGAACGCGGCCTGCAGAACGATATTCAGGTAGACGGCGGTGTGGGTCTTGGCAATGTCCGGGAACTGATGGATGCAGGAGCTAATGTCTTTGTGGCAGGCAGTGCAGTGTATAAGAACGATGCAGCGGCTAATGTAAAGGCATTTTTAGAAATCTTTCATGAGGAAGCAAACAAATGAGAAGATGTCTGATCATAACGGGCGGAAAGCTGGACCTGGCTTTCGCCCGCTCCTTTTTGGAGAAAGAAACATTTGATAAGATCATTGCAGTGGATGGCGGTCTGAAAGCCGTGAAAGAACTGGGGCTGGTGCCGGACTATATTGTCGGGGACTTTGATTCTGTATCAAACGAGATACGGGAAGAATTCCGCCAGTACCCGTTTATTGTATGGGAGCAGCATAAGCCGGAGAAGAATGAGACAGACACAGAGCTTGCAAGAAACCGGGCTCTGACCCTTTCCTGTGATGAAATCGTGTTCCTGGGTGCTACCGGTGGCCGTATTGACCATATGATCGGCAACATCCATGCACTGAAAACCTGTATAGAGCGGGGAATTGCCGCTTATATCGTGGATGCGCAGAATCGTCTGAGCCTGCTGGATGGTGCCCGTACCTTTTCCAGGGAGACGCAGTGGGGAAAATATGTTTCTTTTGCTCCCTACACGGAAGAGGTGACCGGAATTACACTGACCGGATTTAAGTATCCGCTCAAGGATAAGACCATTTACCGTGGTGAAGAAGTGGGGCTTTGTATCAGCAATGAGATCGCGGAGGATACCGCTGCAATTACCCTGGAAGAGGGCATTCTGATCTGTATCGAATCCCACGATTAAACTGGACTGGCTAAAAATATTAAAACTGGCTATTAATATCATTCCACTTGCGTGATATGATAAGCGGCATACAAAGACTGCCTGAAAAATCTGAGGCGGTCCTGTGTCCTACAAAAGCAGCAAGGAGAATGATTATGAAAAACAGAGAAAACGACAAAGTATACAAGCTGGTGCTTACAGCGCTGATGGCGGCCCTGTGTTATGTGGCCTTTACATTCTTAAAAATTCCGATCCCGACTCCGGGCGGTGATACTACGGCACTGCATATCGGCAATGCATTCTGTGTTCTCGCAGCCCTGCTTCTTGGCGGCGGCTACGGTGGTGTGGCAGGTTCCCTGGGGATGACTATTGCGGATCTTCTGGATCCGGTGTATATCACCAGTGCTCCGAAAACCTTCATCCTGAAGCTCTGCATCGGTCTGATCGCAGGTTTTGTAGCACATAAGATCGCACACATCACAGAGGATCATGACAGCAGATATATCATGAAGTGGTCGTTGATCGCATCCGTTGCAGGCCTGGGCTTCAACGTTGTTATGGATCCGATCGTCGGATATTTCTACAAGAACTATATTCTTGGTGTAGAATCCTCCGCAGCAAAGATCATGGCAACCTGGGCAGCAGGAGCAACCCTGGTCAATGCGATTGTCGGAACCATTGTAGTTGTAGTGGTGTATATGGCAGTGCGACCGGTATTGAAAAAAGCAGGACTATTCATGAAAATCAAATAAAAATATTGAGACGGAACCACTAAAAGGTCCGAAGTTCCGGAAACCGCGTACAGAAACGCAGAAACGGTGGAATTTTGCGCTTTGTTCACTGCGCCGCCTATTGTCAAACCTGCGACCCAAACTCGCACGCGCTGCGTGCTCAAACAAGGGTCTCCGGTCTGACGCTATGCTCGCTCACAAAGCAAATTCCAATGTTTCTGCTTATTCTGTACGCGCTTTCCGGAACTTCTACCTTATTGGCTCCGTTACGATAATTAAAACCGTGCAACCATAAGGATACTGACCAAGGCGGCAGTTACGTGCCGGCAGAGCCTATTTGGATTGCTTGATTAGCCCATACCTGGAGAAAACAGACACGTCAAGGTCGCGTGAGCGCTTGTTATAACCTTGATGTGTCCGTTTTTTTCAGGTATCCTATGGCAACAATCGTAAGAGGTTTAAACCAATACCTTGTGCTTGCGTGGTTTTTTATCTCTAGCGGAGCCAATGAAGTACAAAATTCCACCGCATCTGCGGTTCTGTAGGCCCTCCTCGGAACTTCGGACCCTTTCGTGCTATTCCCTTAAATTGTTATATGCCTATTTTATTGCGTGATACATTTCATAGATTTTATCCAGATCATAGTTCGGTGACATTGGAGCTGCAATTTGGCAGACTGCTTTTACGAAATTCAGATCTAATTCCAAGAAATCAGCAATCTGTTCCGGGGAATGTTGTTTTTTGATTTTGATCAGGATCAAACGTATTGCCTCTTTAAGTTCTCCCTCAGCTCGTCCCTGAGCCATTCCCTCGGCTATTCCCTCACTCTTGCCACGCTCGTGCCCCATATTCCAGTACTGCTCCTGAAGCATTTTGTAGTTTTTTTCTTCGTCATATTCATAGATACTCATTTTCACAACCTCCGCTCGGTTCCTGCGCAGGAAATCTGCCATGATATCCTGATGAATACACTCATCAATTGCCTCATTGACTGCGCGTTTAAGGTTCATGCCGTTTTTTCGTTTTTCACGGACCAATGCAACAAACACGGAATAGTCATGAAGCTCCCGGCATTTTTCCATCAATTCTGCATTATAACCCTTGTTAATGTTTAATACCAGTGTTTCCAGTTCCAGGTATGGATGATCGGTTCTGGGGTGATAAAGATCAGAAAGACGAAGGACGGCTCGTTCCTTCATTTTCTGTTCTCCGTTGTAAAATACCACAAAACGAGGCTCCGGAATTGCTACCGGAAGTTCTCCATACAAAAACATGTCTTTTGTCAGCACCGAATAAAGATCTGCCACATACAACAGATTGCGCAGCGGCATGTTTGGATTTTTCGTAGACTGGTGTTCATACAGAAACAGCCGGTCACAGATCATAAAAGAGACATCGTTTTTCATGCCAAGATAAATGGCGTTTTCCAGGGTCGTGATGACCAGCTCTTCCGGATCCTGATATGCGGTGTCGTTCATTGCATTATAAAGTGCCAGAAGCGCCCGCTTTTCCTTAAAGATCATACGAAAGATCCGGTCTTTGTAAGCACGGACCGGAATGGGGTGTTTCAAAGCTTCCTCGGTCTGATCAAATGCAGTGGTCAATGTGTTTTTTGCCATAGGCATCTCCTTCCTTATGCCGGAATCCCACTCTGATTATCTTCATCATCCTGGAATCCCTTTGTGTTGATAGTTGGGTGTTCAAGCAAAGAAAAATTCCAGTAGATAATTCAGAATGGCCTCGCCATAGAAATGAGAGAACCGCAGGCTGTAATAATAAAATACACCATGACCAATGCGGTTGAAAAGAATATTTCTGCTTTGTCTATAACATATCATGTTTACAAACGCGCTGCAAGCTTTTTCTGGAAGTACCCTTATGCAGAAATACTTAAAGGAAGATAAAAATTTGAGTTACAAAGCTAAATAAAGGTCCGGAAGTGAATGAGACTGCCTTCCTACTGTATTGGCTTCGCTACGAAAATAAGAATGGCTGTGTTTATTATCGTAGAATAACCAATACAGTAGAAGGTTCGGTCAGACCATACAAAATTTCACAGCATCTGCTTATTCTGTATGGTCTGACCGAACCTTCGGACCCTATTGGTTATTCTTTACAATTCGTTACATAAAATCTGCCTGGCAGTACATAATCACTCCGTCTTTCATGGTCAGCTGCGGCACGATTACCTGATGACCGGTGAAGGTGTGACCGGTACGGTCGCTGTAAGGTACCTCTTTTTCTTTGACTTTGAAGATTACCAGATCTGCCTCTGTTCCCGGTGCCATGGATGCAAGGCTCTCACGGTGCACCAGTCTGGCCGGAACGCGGGTTACGGTATCTAATACCTCACTGAGGCTCATACCGAAGTCAAGGTACTTGCTCATGATTCTCGGCAGGCTGTGAAGCGGCTGTAAGAAGAAACCGGAGGTGTTGATATCTGAGCTGATAATGTCCGGTTTGAAGCCCTGGGCGACTGCTTTCTGCGCAATCTCCAGATCAAAGTTGTTGCAGCCGTTGCTGGCGTCAAACAGTACGCCGCGCTCTCTGGCTTTCAACAGTCCCTCACGGACCTTTCCGTCCGCATCCAGGCAGGTCTCTTTTCCTTTTCCCTGATAAATATGACAGATCATATCATCTTTACGGAGAATTCCTGCCAGCTTCTCTAAATCCATCACCGGATTGGTGACATGAACAGATACGTTGCAGCCCAGCTCCCCTGCCAGCTCCACGGTGGCACGGATGGATTCTTCTGCGTCCTCCGGGGCAATGATGCCCACAGACATACGGCTCTTTAAGCCTACCAGATTATCAGGATACTCCCGGAAAAGCTTTTTGATCTTGGGAATATCAAAATATTTCTTTTCCAGATGCTCCGGATAGCGGTCTGTTACCTGACCGCCGCTTCCTACAAGGAGCATGTTTAAGATCCGGACATCACTGTAGGCCATGGCACTTTTCCGGTACATCTCATAATTTGCCGCTCCGGTGCTTCCGCCATCCACTGCGGTGGTAACACCGCAAGGGAATGACGCTGCATCCGGGTTGATGCCGTTTTCTGTTCCATGATTAAAGTAATGCACGTGATAATCAATCCAGCCGGTCGTGACCTTGCATCCGGATGCATCCACTACCTGGTACTCTCCGGAAGGCATGCCGGAAATAATCATTCCGTTTTCTATCGCAATATCCTTCTTCTCCCATTTCTGTGCAGCCGGATCATAAATCTCTCCGCCTTTGATTACAAATGCTCCCATTGAACTTTTTACTCCTTATTTATTTTCATTCATTGCTTTTGATCGTGTTTTATGATTGCCTGGCCGTATTCCCGTGGCCAGCCTACTGCTTTGCCGCGTTAATCGCATCAAAGAGCTGGTTTACAATCTCATCACCAAGATCCTCTCTGACCATCTCATATACCGGCTCTGCCTTCTCGCGAAGTTCTGCCAATACAGAATCATCCAGGGTGATGATCTGACAGCCTGCGTCCTCACAGGTCTTCTTGTAGCCCTTAATGCTCTCATCGGCTTTGGAGTTGCCGTACTTGGTTGCCGCTGCCGCACATTCATCGACCAGAGTCTTTACATTCTCCGGAAGACTTCCGTACAGATCCTTATTCATATAGAAGGTAATGATGTGACCAAGATGATTGGTTTCTACCACGTACTTCTGAACCTCCTGCACATTGTTGCCGACAATGTTCATGTACGGGTTTTCCTGTCCATCAATGGTACCTTGCTGCAGACCCATGAATACCTCGGTGAACTGCATTGGGGTTGCAGCTGCGCCTAACGCATTCCAGTATGCGATATGATACTTGTTCGTCATAACGCGGATCTTCTGACCCTTTAAGTCTGCCAGGGTGTGAGTTTCCTTATTGGTAGTCAGCTCACGGAAGCCTGCGTCCGAGTAACCTAACATCTGAATACCGCCTGCGTTGCAGTACTCATTCATGACATTTACGAAATCACCTCGGAGTACGGAACGCATCTGTGCGGTATTGTCAAACAGGTTCGGCATATCAAATACCGCAAACTGCGGAATAAAGTCTACCAGGTCGGTGCTCATACCGGTTCCGATATCAATGGAACCGCCGATGACTGCCTCAGTGAACTCTGTTGTATTTCCTAACTGGCCGCCCGGATAAATATCCACGCTGATCTTGCCGCCGGATTTCTCATTGATGAGTTCTGCAAATTTATCTACCATCATATAGTTGATGGAAGTATCAGCTACTGTCATCGCTGCAGTCCAGTGATATTCACCGTCAATATCTGCCGGATCCACCGCGGTAATCTCATCACCCAGAGTTGTCTCATCTACTACCGTCTCTCTTACGGTATCAACTGCTGCAAGCAGCTTGTCTACGATCTCATTGCCCAGATCCTCACGAACCATGTCGTATACAACCTGTGCCTTGTCACGAAGCTCTGCCAGTACAGAATCATCCAGGGTGATGATCTGGCAGCCTGCATCCTCGCAGGTTTTCTTGTACTCAGCAATGCTCTCGTCTGCGCGGTCATTGCCATACTGAGTTGCTGCCTTTGCGCAGGCATCTACCAGTTCTCTTACATTATCCGGCAGTCCGTTGTAAAGGTCAGAGTTCATATAGAAGGTAATGATATGACCCAGATGATTGGTCTCTACCACATACTTCTGAACCTCCTGAACATTGTTGCCGACAATGTTCATGTACGGGTTTTCCTGACCGTCAATAGTACCCTGCTGAAGTCCCATGAATACCTCGGTAAACTGCATCGGAGTTGCTGCTGCGCCTACTGCATTCCAGTAAGCAATGTGATACTTATTGGTCATAACGCGGATCTTCTGGCCCTTTAAATCTGCCAGGGAGTGTGTCTCCTTGTTGGTGGTGAGCACACGGAAGCCTGCGTCAGAGTAACCTAACATCTGAATGCCGCCTGCGTTGCAGTAGTCGTTGATAACATCTACAAAATCACTCTGCAGTACAGCTCGCATCTGTGCAGTATTATCAAACAGGTTCGGCATATCGAACACCGCGAACTGCGGGATAAAGTCTACCAGATCGGTAGTCATACCGGTTCCGATGTCGATGGAGCCTCCAATAACTGCCTCGGTGAACTCCGTGGTGTTTCCTAACTGACCGCCCGGATAAATATCTACGCTGATCTTGCCGCCGGACTTCTCATTTACCAGCTCTGCAAATTTATCTACCATCATGTAGTTGATGGAGGTATCTGCTACCGTCATGGCTGCAGTCCAGTGATACTCGCCATCAATTTCAGACGGATCCAGTGCCGGAATGTCAGCGCCATAGTCACCGCTGTCTGCACTGCCTGTTCCGGTACCACCACCCTTATTTGCCGCAACCGCCTTGGTCTCCTCACCGGAAAGCAGGGTCGGAAGTCCCATGGAGATCTGCGGGATGTAGGTGATCATTCCCAGGGAAATCAGGAATGCCGCAATGTATGGCATGCAGGCCTTCGCCAGCTTCAGCATTGGTATCTTGGTCATGCCGGATGCCACAAACAGGTTGATGCCCATCGGCGGAGTTACCATACCGATTGCCAGGTTACAGGTCATGATGATACCAAAGTGTACCGGATCAATTCCTGCCGCGGTTGCGATCGGAACCATGATCGGGGTTAAGATCATGATGTTCGGGATGTTATCGATGATCATACCGCAAACCAGCATGATCAGGTTCATGATCAGAAGGATCACAATCTTATTATCAGAAATAGCCAGCACAGACTCACTGATAGTCTGCGGGTAACGCAGCAGAGTCAGACACTTTGCGAATGCGGAAGCCGCTGCGATAACAAACAGGATGTTGACGTAGGTTTTTGCACCCTCCATGAACACCTTACCGATGTTGCGGATGTTGATGGTCTTGTAAACGAAGATACATACAAACAGGCCGTAGAATACACTGATAACAGCGGACTCAGTCGGGCTGCAGACACCGGAGTAAATCGTACCCAGGATGATGACCGGAGTCATCAGGGCGAAGAAGCTTTCTTTCAATAATGGCCAGAAGCCTTTTGCACGGATTTCTTTGTAGCTCTTTAACAGCTTCTCTTTATCCTCACCATGCTTTTTGCAGTAATAGAAGCTGTAAAGCATCAGGGCAAAGCCGATCAGGAGTCCCGGGAAGATACCGGCAATAAACAGCTTAGACGGTGATGCATTGGCTGCGGCTGCATATACAATATAGGAAATACTCGGCGGGATGATAACACCCAGGCCGCCGGCTACCGTTACGATCGAGGTAGCGAATACCATATCGTAGCCCATCTCTACCAGGAACGGGATGGTCATGGCGCCGACTGCAGATACCGTTGCCGGTGCGGAGCCGGAAATTGCTGCGTAGAACATACAGGTTACAATAACTGCGCACGGGAAACCGGCTGTTTTATTGCCGATAAAATATCCGAAGAAATTGAACAGCTTTTCAGAAATACCACCCTGTGCCATGATCATACCGGATACCATGAACAGCGGTACTGCCAGCAGAGTAAAGCTGTTTAAGCCTGCAAACATGCCGCGGGCCACATCGCCTGCAGCATAGGAGAAGCTGGAATTTAACAGATTTGGCAGCATGGCCATCAGGCCGAACACGCCGCCGACCGGCATTGCTACTGCCAGCAGAATTGCCAGGATCAGGAAAAATAAACCGATTGCCATTTATTTGTCCTCCTTTTCTGTCTTCTTTGTCACTACCTTGTAAATCAGCTGGATATAACGCAGAATTCCAAGGGAAATACCAAATGCCATCGCACTATACACATTGGCGATCGGAATTCCAAGAGCCGGACTTGCCTGGTTTACTGCTGCCGCATTGGTAATGATCTCTGCAGTTCCCTTTAAAAGCCAGCATAAAAATACGACCATGACCACATCACAGATCAGTCCGAGAACCCTCTGTACAGACTTTGAGATCATGGATGTAAACGTATCCACCTTAATGCTTACTCCCAGGCGTACCGCGCATGGCAGAGAGAAGAAAGCAGAAAGTGCAAGACAGTAACAGCACACCTCATCTGACCAGCTCAGCGCATTGTGGAAACAATAACGCATAATGACATTGGCAAATGACAGACAGCTCATGACCACCAGCATGATGGCAAGAATCATGAGCTCAAAGTTTTTTTCGAGCCATTTGATTTGTTTCATAGTACCCAACTCCTTCATGTAAGTTTGCGCAGATGATCCAGCGTCCCGTATCACCGCTCCGTTTCAAAAAGCTTTTTGTTTTGTGTTATCATTATATCCGTGGTATAATCAGAAGTAAAATTACTTTGTTTTCTATTGATAAGAAGTAATACTTCTTACCAGTTCATGCTTTTTTCACAAAAAGATTTGTCTTTGTTAAGAAATAAGCATAGGTTTTTGATTATTATTACCAATAGGAGGAAGTTATGGATTTTCGACAGCTGGAATATATTGTGGCGATTGCCGAAAACAAGAGTATCTCAAAAGCAGCAGAAACTCTGTTCATTTCCCAGTCCGGGCTGAACCAGCAGCTCATCAAGCTGGAAAAGGAGCTTGGACTGCAGCTTTTTGACCGGAACAAGCATTTTCTGCGCCCTACAAAGGCCGGAGAGATCTATGTCAAAAATGCCATCGAGATTCTGAAAATCAAACGAAACACCTACACGGAGCTTGGAGATCTGAAAAAAGAGGCCACCGGTGAGATCAGCCTGGGACTTACCCACGAACACGGCATCGACCTGTTCACTTCAATCTTTACCGCTTTTAACCAGCGCTATCCCGGCATTACCTTTGCGCTGACGGAGGCAATCGTGGCCAGACAGAACGAGCTGCTGCTCTCCGGACAGCTGGACCTGGGCTTTGTCATGCTTCTGGAATCAGCCAGGATCAATCTGGAGTACATTACACTGTTTGAAGAAGACCTGATCCTGGGCGTACCGAAAAACCATCCGGAAGCCGCGCGGGCCAATCCCTTTGGCATGCCACTGGCCACCACAGATCTCAGACGGTTCTATGACAGTAAATTTTCTCTGATCTTTGGCACCTCCACCATGCGCCAGCTGGTAGATCCGCTGTTCCAGCAGGCTGGCTACAAGCCGCAGATCCTCATTGAAACCGCCATGAACCATGCGCTGATCCAGCTTGTAAGCAAGGGATTCTGCTGTACCATTCTTCCGTATTCCCGAATGCTGAACAGCCCTTACAGCGCTGACTGTGCATGGTTTAAGCTGCAGGGCCGCCCCAGATGGCAGGTATGCTTCGCCCGTCGAAAGGATACAAGCCTGAGCGAAGCACACCGCTATCTCATCCGCCTGGCCAAACGCTACGGTCAGAATCTGCAGGACCGGTTTATTTAAATGACCCAAACGAGAATATGCTTTTTTCACAGGACGCAATTTCCTGTCATATAAAATGAAAAAAGGTTCATGAAAACCAGCTCAGGATTTTCATGAACCTTACTCTTTTATGACAGATTTATCCCAGGATCATAGCCCAGATCGGAATGGTGACCAGTGAGAGCAAAGTGGACACGACAATACATTTGGTTGCAAACGTATAGTCACATCCATATTTTGCTGCCAGGATCGCAGAGGTACTTCCTGCCGGCATCCCCGTGATCAACAGACAAACACCGGTCAGAAACGGATCGATTCCCACCAGACGACAGGCTGCAAGCAGCAGCGCCGGCAGAATCGCCAGACGCAGCGCAGAGATAAACAGGGTATTGCCATCCAACATGCTGCGCAGAGACATACCGGAAAACATCATTCCGATCAGCACCATGGTCATGGCTGTGGTACAGCCGCCTGCGGAGCGCACCCCCTTATCCAGCGCACCGAAAAATACCCTTACAAGATCTGGCACCAGCGGGATGCCGCAGTTTAACACCGCATTATACAGCTGATTTAACGGAGCCTGGAAGATCATCAGGCCCAGTCCGATATAAACAGCCACAATACACGGATGTACAACCAGCTTCTTCACGACACTCTTCATATCCGGACTTTCGGTAAAGCAGGCAATGCCTGCAGACCACATCATCACGCGCATCGGGATAATAAAAATGGACGCATACATCATGCCTTCCGCGCCATAAATGCCCTGAGCGATCGGCAGTCCCAGAAAACCGGAGTTGGAAACGATGGTACAGTACTGCATAACACGTTTCACTTCCTTCGGTTTATGGTTATAAAGAACTTTGCTGAGAATATAACATACCAGCTGCACCAGCAGAGAAATTGCCAGCACAACCGCAAACTTTCTTAAAATATCCAGATTAAATTCCATCCGGAAAGAATTGATGATATTGCAGGGCAGAAAAAAATACAGAACCAGATCCGTTAAGATCCCTTTGGCGTCATCCTTCAAAATTCCCGTACTTTTTAAAACTGCCCCTGCAGCCACCAGAAAAAACATCATGACCTGCAGGGTCCATAAGTTACTGATGTCCATTGTGTCGCTCCCCTCTTCTGTCAATCTCATAAATATGGCCGGTCAGCAAGTGACCGGCCACACACAAGCCTGAATCTTCCGGCTTCTGTATTTATTTTATTTCAGCTGCATGCCTACACGGATCATGCGGAAGGTTCTGTCTGCCGCGTTTGCGTAAAGCTCCTCTGCACGCTCCAGAGCCTCTTCAATATCCATAGCACCGTTGATGGTCGGAATGATGCTCTCTACGCCAAAATCGTAGATTTTCTCTGCACCGTTGCCCATGCCGCCTACAATCGCAACAGCCGGAACGCCTTTTGCCTTGCAGCGCATACCAATACCGCTCGGTACCTTACCGAATGCGGACTGCCAGTCAATGCGGCCTTCACCGGTTACAACCAGATCCGTACCCTCTAACAGGCCATCGAAATCGATCAGATCCAGCACGGTCTCAATACCGGATTTTAAGTTTGCCTTTAAGAAGCCGCACAGAGCTGCACCCAGGCCGCCTGCTGCGCCTGCGCCTTCTTTATTCTCAACATCCATGTCCTTTGCGCGCATCACAGCCGCATAGTTCTTCATGCCTGCTTCCAGACGGTCCAGGATCTCCGGGGTACCGCCCTTCTGCTTGCCAAAGGTATAGGTTGCGCCGTCCGGTCCGGTCAGCGGGTTGGTAACATCGCACATAACGGTGATCTCAGCCTCAGCCACTGCCGGATGCAGGCCGCTCATATCGATATCAGCAACCTTTTCCAGATCAGAGCCAACACCGGTCAGCACGTTGCCCTGTGCATCCAGGAAACGAACGCCCAGTGCGCTCATAGCACCCATACCGCCATCGTTGGTAGCACTGCCGCCAATTGCGATGGAAAGCTTGCGGTAACCGTTGTCCAGAGCATCCTTGATCAGCTCGCCGGTGCCATAGCTTGTGGTATTTAACGGATTTCTCTTCTCAGTCGGAACCATCGGAAGTCCGGAAGCTGCTGCCATCTCGATGATAGCAGAGTCGCCATGGAACACACCGTAGGAAGCCTCAGTCTCCTCCATGAGCGGTCCATGAACTTTCACCTTGCGGTAATCACCCTTGGTAACAGCGATAACAGCGTCAACGGTTCCCTCACCGCCGTCTGCAACCGGAACACCAACCGTCTCACAGCCCGGGAAAATACGCTGTGCAGACTCATTTAACAGCTTGATGATCTGGTCAGAAGATAAAGTTCCCTTAAAAGAATCGGAAGCAAACAGTAATTTCATAAAGTCCTCCTTTTATATAGTGGAATCTATACTTTGCAATCTTATTCATTATAACAGAAAATGGACCGGCATTCCAGAAGAATCGCCGGTCCATCATTAATGCCGTAATGGTATTTTCGTTTATTATTCAGTTAAAATCAGAAATTAGAGCAGGCCAGCCTTGGTCATCTCAGCTTTGATCTTGTCTAATACCGGTCCCTCCGGAGTAGCCAGGTTCGGGGTATACGGAACACCGATGTTGCGGCCGCGTAAGTTAGCCATATCCTTTGCTGCTACCGGGAAGCTTGCGCCGTCCATGGACAGACGTACCGGATTTAATTTGAACTGAGCCTCAAGAGAACCCTGAAGATCACCGGCAACATACTTGTTGTATACGTCAGTGATCAGCTCCGGCATGAAGTTTGCTGCGGTACATACACCACCTACTGCGCCGTGGCACATGGAAGCATACAGCAGGGTATCCTTGCCGCCGAATACCTTGAAGTCCACGTCTCTGTTTCTGCGGATGAACTCAGAGGTCTGGGTGATATCACCGCTGGTATCCTTCATACCTACGATGTTCGGAACCTCATGAGCCAGTCTGTCAACCAGATTAGCGGAAAGGGTGTAGCCTACACGTCCCGGGTTGTTGTAAAGCAGTACCGGAGTCTCCGGAATTGCGTCTGCGATTGCTTTGAAGTGAGTGAACAGCTCGGTCTCAGTTGGCTTTAAGAACATCGGCTGCAGAACAGATACGCTTGCTGCGCCGTTTGCTACTGCCATCTTTGCAAGACGGATGCACTTCTTGGTGCTGATCGCACCGATACCGAAGTATACCGGAACACGTCCAGCGGCCTGATCTACAACGATCTTTAAGCCTCTCTCCATCTCGTCCTCTTCTACTACATAGAACTCACCGTTGCTGCCGAATAACAGGATGCCGCTTACGCCGCCATCGATTACGTAATCAACCTGACTGCGGATCGCAGCCTCGTCGATCAGCTCATCTTTGTCGATCGGGGTGATCATCGGGACAACTACGCCCTTAATAAAATCTGTATTCATACTATCTCCTTCCAGCGCACATGACGCCTTATCTGACACACTGCTGCCCACGGACCCGTAAGCAGCAGTGCATGATAACTTATTTTATATGATTGATGCGTTAAACTTATTTAACGATGCTGGTACCAGAAATCTTCTCGTAGTACTTAACGATGCTAGAGTGATCGTCTTTGTCGCATCCCTCAGATCTTAAGAACTGCATGATCTCCATCATCTCAGCGGTTAACGGAGCCGGAGAGCTGATTGCATGAGCTGCGTTCAGAGCGTTGTTCAGGTCTTTGATGTGAAGTTCGATACGGAAGCCCGGCTTGTAGTTGCCAGCTAACATCATCGGAGCCTTAGCATCCATAACGGTAGATCCAGCCAGACCACCGCGGATTGCCTGGTATACTAACTCAGGATCGGTGCCAGCTTTCTTAGCGAAGGTCAGAGCCTCAGCTACAGCTGCGATGTTGATAGCTACTACCATCTGGTTAGCCAGCTTAGCTACGTTACCGGAACCAAGGTCACCAACGTAAACTACAGAACCAGCCATAACCATCAGCATGTCATAGTACTTGTCGAACAGCTCTTTCTTACCGCCGCACATAACGGAAAGGGTACCGTCGATTGCTTTCGGCTCGCCACCGGATACCGGGCAGTCCAGCATATCGATGCCGTGCTTAGCCAGCTCAGCGCCGATTGCCTTGCTCTCGGTTGGGTCGATGGAGCTCATATCGATTACAACAAGACCCTCTTTTGCACCCTCAACAACACCGTTCTCGCCCAGAACTGCTGCTCTTACGTGCGGGGAGTTCGGAACCATGGTGATAACAACGTCAACCTGGGAAGCCAGGTCCTTGTTGCTCTCTGCTGCGGTTGCGCCGCAGGATACCAGGTCTGCTACTGCATCTTTATTGAAATCGAAAACAACCAGCTCGTGACCTGCTTTAACCAGGTTCTTTGCCATCGGTCTTCCCATGATACCTAATCCGATAAATCCAATTTTCATTTTGAATTCCTCTCTTTCTTTGAAAAAAGTAAATCTTCTTTTGGTTTCCCTGACAGGAGTTTTGCCTTGCGGCTCCCTCGCTATCAGCTTATGTCTGCATTATAATCAAACGCGGTGTATCAAACAATGGGCAGAATGTCCAAATTCGAGGTCTAAAATAATGCAAATGTGATATTTTTGCAATTTTATTTCATTTTAATTGCATGTATTTTCATTTTCATGTCACTTTCAATTCAGAAAGGATGTTCAAAACTTTTTACAGGTCCTTTATGATATATTTTTTCGACTTCTATTTATACAGCCCTTTCATGATATCTGCCAGCTCCAACGGATCGGTAGTCTGGCACATTCTTGCCATACGCTCATTGTCAAATTCACGAAGTTCTTTCGCTTTCTCCAGCACTTCTTTTAAGTATTTGCGCGGGAATTTCACAGCTCCGCTCTCATCCATATGAATTACTTCCATCGGGGCTACATCCATACCGCACATGCTGACTGGCACATTTACTGCCTCAACGGCCGCAGTACCGTGTCCGGCTACGGTTCCCGGGAACATGCACTGCACCTTCATCGGACGCATCTCGTCGATATCTCTTGCCGGAGCGTCTCCAATGACGCCAACCACACCAAGCTGCTTGAAAGCCGTCATCATGTTGCCGCCAATCAGCGCGTTCCGGTTCTTCATTCTTTCAGAAAAATTTTCTTTCAGGAACAGGATGACCGGGCCCTCTGCCTCCGCGATTTCCACCAGAACATCCTTGAACTCCAGGCGTTTAAAGGCTGGATCCACCATTCCGTAAACCGCTGTCACCGCATAACCACACCGTGGCCCAAGTTCCGGATACAGGCATCTCAAACGGTTATCCGTATACCAGTTCACCTGCTGCGGATCATACAAGCCAAGGCATGCGCTCATAGCCGGATAAGTTGCCACCACGTTAGTGATGGTAGGCGTATCAAACTCCTCCAGTTCCTTCATGATTTTAATTTCTTCTTCCTGTGTCAGTTTTTCTCTTGCCATGCTTTTCCTCCCTCAGAATAACAAAAACAGGAGCACAGATTTTCTCTACACTCCTATTTTCAAATCAAATTACATCATTATGCTGCAGCCTTTGTTTCTTTGGACTTCTTATAGGTGCCATATGCGGTATAAACAACCGCGATTACGGTACTGATCAGGAAGAAGGCTGCAATCGGAGACTGGATGATCGGCAAAAAGCTTCCGTCCGTCTTCATCAGAGACCTTCTTAAATAGGTTTCCAGTGATGGGGCCAGAATGAATCCGACAACCAACGGGGCCAACGGATATTTATGTTTCTTCAGAATGTATCCAAGCACACCAAACAGTACCATGATGAAGATATCCAGCACGTTGTTATTTGCACAGTAAGAACCAACGAAGCAGCATACGATAACTACCGGAAGCAGCAGAGTGGACGGAATCGACAGCATCTTGGTAAACAGCGGAAGTCCGAAATACTCAATCAGGAAAAATGCTATGTTCGCTACAATGAAGGTCGCAAGGATTGCATATACCAGGGCACCGCTGGTCTTAAACAGAAGCGGGCCAGGAATCACATCGTGCATCTGGAAACCGGCCAGGATAACCGAGGTTGCATTATCACCAGGAATACCAAGGGTCAGCAGAATGATAACCGCACCACCGACTGTTGCATTATTTGCTGTTTCAGATGCAACGACGCCATCAACCACACCTGTCCCAAACTTCTCCGGATATTTAGACGTTTTTTTCGCATAAGAGTATGCCATCAGGTTACTTACATTACCGCCAAGCCCTGGAAGAATACCGATGACCAATCCGATCAGGGCACACGGAATTGCGGTCTTCAGATGGAAGAAGAACTCCTTTACAGAAATACCAAAGCCTTTGACTTTCTTCTGTAGCACATTGGTTTCCAGTGCGGCGCTGCCATCTCCTTCAGCCAGAACATCCTTCTTATTCTTTGCAGTCATCATGATCTGAGATACCGCAAACAAACCAATCAGAACCGGCACTAGGCTGAAACCGTTTGCCAGCTTGTTGATACCGAATGTATAACGATAATAAGAGCTTAAACTGTCGGTTCCTACAAAACCAAGAGCAACACCCATCAAGCAGGATAACAGGCCCTTAGTCATACTTCCCTCAGACAGTGCAGATACGGTAGTCAACGCAAACAGGATGATCGCAAAGTAATCGTACGAGCTGAACTTTAATGCAACGCGGGCAATGTACGGTCCTACAAAAGACAGTACCAGAGCACCAAAGATACCTCCGATGAAGGAGAACAGCACTGCGGTTCCCAGTGCTTTTTTTGCCTCGCCCTTCTGAGCCATCGGATAACCATCAAAACAGGTTGCAATGGAAGACGGGGTACCCGGAATTCCAAGCAGGATTGCGGAGATCAGGCCGCCGGAACATCCGCCTACATAGACTGCCATCAGAAATGAAATACCGTTTACCGGCTCCATGCCAAATGTAAACGGTAGCATGATCGCAAGTGCAGTAAATGCAGATAAGCCCGGAAGCGCACCGATAACCAATCCGCCAAACACACCGCCGACAATCAGCGCCAGCGTAACTGGATTCATAATTGAAACAAATCCCTGTAATAACTCCATGATTGCTCCTCCTTCTAGTAAAATAATGCGCCTTCTGGAAGCTTAATACTGAATACATTCCAGAATACGGTATTTAAGAATATTGGAACAATAACAGCTACCAGAATCAAAATGACCATTTTCTTTTTGTCTTTTAGTTCATCTTTTCTCATGAGCACAACACCTTCAAAAAGAAGATATAAAATAGAAGTAAGCGTGAAGCCGATTCCCAACACCAACAGATAGTATGCAAACAATGCAACGGTAGTCAGCAGAAATGGACAGTTCAGTTTTGCAGCTTCTTTTTCTTCCTTTACACCAACATCCTTTAGTTTCTTTAGTTCACCCACGGCACTGAGCAGCTGAAAAATGGAAAGAATTCCGATCAGAACAGCTACGACTCTCGGGAAGAATCTGGACCCCAGAATGTCGGACGTGGTTGCCGGAATCCAGTAGGATCCAGCAAAAATAAATACACCGAACAGAAAGAATACGATTGAAGAGCAAATATCATTGCGTTTTTCTTTCATAATTATCCTCCTATGCTACATTAATGATCTATCAGAATTCCGAGAGATCATCATTTAAAGAAAAAGCAGGAGGGACAATAAATGTTATATCGTCCCTCCCGAATCTTATATCCGAATTACTGCTGAGCCAGGAACGCATCTTTGTACGGAAGAAGTCCATCCTCATACATCTTGTTTGCGAAATCCTGTGCTTCCTGTCCCTTCATAAAGTCTACGGTCAGGTAGTAGCCTTCTACGGTAGAAACAAACTCCGGGTCCTCACAAACCTTCTCGATTACATCTGCAAGAGCGTCAACGGTCTCATCCGGAACCTCAGGACCAGTACCTACCCAGAAGAACTTGCTGAAGTCGATATCTGCCAAACCGTAATCAGATGCCATCGGAACATCCGGAAGCAGGTCGTTCTTCTCTGCACCTAACAGGCACAACGGAATGAACTCGCCAGTGCTGAAGTAGTCAGTAGCCAGTGCGTAAGAAATGTTGATCACATCAGTCTGCTCACCAAGCAGTGCGGTCATCTTTGCTGCGTTGTTGCCGACATCTACAAATTTCAGGTTTGCATCCCATTTCTCGTTCATGGCAATGCCGCAGATCTGGTTGGAAGCGCCGATCTTTCCGCCGTACTCAATGGAGTTCGGAGCTGCCTGGGAAGCTGTCAGTAAATCTTCCAGAGTATTCCATCCGGAATTCTTATTAACTGCAAGTACCGTTGTATTATCAATCAACGGAATAGCCACTGTCTTAAAGCTGTCAATATTGATTTGAGAACTGCCCTGCATGTACGGTACAAACAGATCCGTTCCGTTTACGACCAGCGTGGTTCCGTCCGGTTTTGCATCCAGGCACTCCTGCATGCCCATGACGGTTGCACCACCATCTACGTTCTTAACAACCACATTGACACCTGCGTATTTCTGCATGTACTGTGCAAGAAGACGGGTGTTTCTATCGGTATCACCGCCTGCCTTAACCGGACAGATCAGAGTGATGGTATCTTTAAACTCGTAATCAGAAGTTGCTGCTTCAGAACCTGTCTCGGAAGCCTCCTCAGCCTTGGTTTCCTCTGCTGCTGCCTTGGTGCTCTCTGCTGTCGGTGCTGCAGTGGTCTCTGCTGCCTTCTGAGAACCACACCCAGCCAGCATGGATGCTGCCATTGCTGTTCCGAGTACTACGCCTGCAATTTTCTTTTTCATAACAAAACCTCCATTCGTATAATTTCAGTAAAACAGAACAATTTCTTCATCTATTCTGTTTTCTTCTCCCTTACACGTGACATTATACCGATTCAGTTTTATAGAAACAATTGTCAAAGACACGAAAAAGCCCTACCATCATTATTCATGTTGGTAAGGCTTTCAATTTTTATTTCAAATGCGTTATATTTTATTTCAACATTTACATTTTAGATTGCAATCTGATTCTCAATTAAACTTCGATCCCATATTTTTTCATATACCGCCACAAAGTCACCTTGCTGATACCCAGCGCCTCTGCCGTCTTTTCCCGGTTTCCGCAATAATGACGGAGTGTCTCCTGGATTTTGGCAGCCTCTTCCGTATGGATCAGGGCAGTATACTGCTTCTCCTTTTTCCCAGTCTGTAAAAGCTGCGCATACAGAACGTCCGACTGACTTTCCTCACCCAGCCCTTCCGATTCCTCTGGATACAAGCTCTGCAAAAGGCGTACAATGGAAACTTCATCAAACACCCGCTTTTTCGCTGTCAATACCAGCCGGTCCATAAAACTGTCAATCTGAAAGAGATTTCCCGGCCAGGGATAGCGGCTCAAAATGATTTTTGCTCCTTCTGTCAGAATATGGTAATGGGAATAACGTTCACAGCTCCGCTGGAATGCCTGCGCAATCTTCTGGTTCAGATCCTCCTTCCGCTCCCGAAGCGGCGGCACCTCCAATTCCAGGCCGGAAAGAAGGTAAAACAGATCCTTGCGCATTTTCCCTTCTTTCACCAGCTGATCCAACGACCGGCTGACCGTTGCGATCACCCGGACATCCAGCTTACGCAGATTTCCAATCTGCGCCCCGTAGTAAACGTGAAAACGGATCAGCTGGTATAAACGATACTGATTTGGAAATGACAGCTGGTCTGCATCCTGTAAAAGCAGAGTACCTCCCTGTGCCTGCACAGCTGCGCCCTTTTCTCCAAAAATCAGATTCCATTGTTCCTGTTCAGCCAGTCCTTCACATGGAATGTCCAAAAACGGGCCGGTCCGGCGCATACTACTGTTGTGGATGCTCTCCGCAATGATGCGCCGTTCTGTTCCAGGCTCACCGCGAAGAACTACCGGCTGCTCTGAATAAGCAAACAATTTTGCCAACTGCACACACTCCTGCATCTTCTCAGACTCCTGAATAATATCTGAGAACTGGGCCATAACTGGCATGTACTTCTTTTTTCGGTCCGCATCTGTTTCCACCTCGGGCTTTTCCAACTGTGGTCTCCGTATCCGATGACAGGTCACAATGGCTCCATCTACTTTTTCATCCACCACGATCGGCGCAATTATAGCAAACAGTAACGTATGATTCCGCTCAAGCTGAATGGAATAATCCCTTCCCTCTTCCAAAATCCATTGCAGGGATTCCCGGCGGATTTCCGGAAAAATATCACACAAATGACTGCCGCGGATTTCTTCCGCCTTTTTCTGAATGAGCCCTTCCATCATGACGTTCGCTGAAACAATATTCCCATATCCGTCAATCTGAATGATTCCATTATCAGAATAGTCGATCAGGGTTTCCATCTGAGCAACCGAACGTTTCTCAACGCCCATTGCGTAGTCCATACGTTCTGCAGTTTTCAAGGCCTGGCGCATGGATTCTTCCGTGGATGTCAGATACAACGACTTAATCTGATACTGCTCCGTAATAACAAGAACCGACTCGCCACCGATAATCAGATCACACTGGTCATTGACCGCCCTTTTTACCTGTCCCTGGATTTCATCGCTGTTGTCAACAAAATAGGTTCGAAAATCCACATCATACAGCTCGCTGAAACGGGACATATCCGAAAACATATTCGGAAATCCCACCACGGCAATCCTGGGATTCGGCTTATTCACAATCTGCTTTGCTTTTACGACCAAAAGTCCCATTTCCTGCGCAGTCATGGTAATTTCTACAACCGGAATAGCCATATATTTTTTCAACAGCAGTGCCTGCAATCCTCTTGTAATGATGATCGTGACGCCTTCTTCGACTGCACGCTTTGCTTCTGTCAGCACACCTTGTGGATTCGTCTGCTTTACCTCTTCCACATCCAGATCATAATCTGGCAGCAGATTATGCGCCTGATACAGCATCTCTTCTTGCGGCAAAAATAACGCTATCTTTCCCATACTTTTCTCCCATTTTTAACGTATTCTTTGCATGTTTTTAACAGTATTTTTTACTCATTATATCGTTTTCCCTGATTCTGCGCAAGAAATGAATCCGAAGACGCGCCACTGGCGTCTGCCCGATATGCATAGCAACAAAAGAAAGGCCTGTCACACCGCAGTTTTATCCGCAGCCATAACAAGCCCTTCATCATTTTATTGTTATTTATCATTTTCCCATGCATACATGGGATTCTGTACACAGCGTTTTCCACCGCTGATCTCTAACGCAACTCCATTGATATAATCTGCCGCGTCTGACGCGAGAAAGACGAGTGCTCTTGCAAGATCTTCCGGCTCTCCGGCTCTTTTGCATGGAATATCTTTCAGGATCATATCACCCATCCGTTCAAAATTCGGACGGCTGATTTCCGTGCGGATTGCGCCTGGAATATAGGCAACTACCCGGATGTGATAAGGCGCAAACTCTGCAGCCATTGTCTTTGTCAGACTGAGCACTCCACTCTTGCAGGCCGCATAAGGTGCTTTTCCCGCATAGGGAGAAATTGCCGCATAGGAGGAACAATTTAAAATCACACCGCCTCCGGTCTGTTTCATTCTTCTGGCAGCCGCTGTTCCGCCAATAAAGACAGACGTTAAATTGGTGCTTACCATATCCTGAAACTCCTCTGCGGAATAATCCAGCAGCATCTGAAAATGATTCGCCCCTGCATTATTGACCCAGACATCAATCTTCCCGTAACGGTCCACAATATCCTGTGCAAAGGCTTCTACCTGTTCCTGTTCCCGGACATCTACTTTCCGGGTATAAAGATCGTATCCTTTTTTCGCAAATTCTTCCTTTGTTTCCTGCAGCCGTTCTTCCATTCGGGCACAAATGCACACCTGGCAGCCTTCCTCAGCAAAAGCAAGCGCTGCGGCTTTTCCAATTCCCTGAGAACCACCAGTAATCACGACCACTTTGCCGTTCATGTATAAATCCATACGCACAGGCCCCTTTCTCATTTTTCCACCGGATGATTTACCGGCCAGCTTGGGATTTCTCCTTTCAGCACCAGATTGATCTGGGATGCTGCATCACATGCAATAGCTTTCATGCACTCAATCGTATTGGATGCCATATGCGGTGTAATGGAAACATCTTCCATGGAAAACAGTGGATGATTAAGATTGAAGGGTTCTTCCTTCATAACATCCAGAAATGCGCCTGCGATTTCTTTATTCCTGAGCGCATTCGCCAGTGCATCTTCATCCACAACCTCTCCACGGGCACAGTTGATGAGGTATGCTGTCGATTTCATCATGGTCAGTTCTTTTGTACTGATCATATTCTCATTTTCCTTGCAGCCCGGTACATGCAGGGTCACAAAATCAGATTCTTTCAGTAAAGTTTCCAGATCGACCTGTTTGATATATTCCGGAAGATCCGTTCTCCCCGGACGTGCATCATAAGCAAGGATCTTCATATCGAGGCCAAAATGCGCTTTCTTTGCCACACAGCTTCCGATACGGCCGACGCCTACCACACCCAGGGTTTTTCCTGCCAGATCAGAACCTTTATGATTATATTTGTAGAAGAAATCATTTTTACGCATGAAATCACTCAGCAGATAAAATCTTCTGGCTGCCGCGATAATCGCTCCAATCGTAAATTCCGCAACAGGACCTGTCGTTGCGTCCGGTGTATTGGTAACCCAGATTCCCAGTTCATTTGCAGCCTGCAGATCTACATTGTTGTAACCGGCTCCATGACGGGCTACTATCTTTAAATTTTTTCCAGCCTCCAGAACCGCTCTGGTACAGGGTGCGGTACGCAGAAGGATTGCTTCACAGTCTGCAACATCGCGGATCAGATCTGCCTCTTCTGCCCCTGATCCCATCTTAATCTCATATCCGTTTTTCTTCAGTTCATCTACAGCTTCCTGGGCAACCGCCTGTGGAATCAATACTTTCTTTGCCATATATTTCTCCTTCTTTTCAACAGTCATTTTTTGTAAGGGATCTGACTGTCTTTATTTTTACATATATCGTGCATCCTGACAAATACGAAAAACTAGTTGTACCATCAGTTTTCTCTATGATAAAATTCGATTACAGTATATTTACCAAGGAGATTCCCATGAATATCAAACATTTAAATTATGTCGTAACCATTGCTCAGGAACGGAACATTACAAAAGCTGCCGAAAAATTATTCATTTCCCAGTCTTCCCTCAGTTATGCACTGTCATCCATCGAAAAAGAGGTGGGACAGCCGCTCTTTTACCGTCAGAAGAATGGCGTCATTATTACACAGGCTGGGGAAAAATATGTGGAGGCCGCCCAGAAAATTCTCCACATTCAGGACGAACTGATGAAAGAACTGAAAATATTTCAAAGCAACACCTATATCCGGGTTGCATCCTCTTCCATCTGGGGAACCAGCCTCATAGAAGAAATCATTCCAAAATTTCGCAGGAAACACCCGGATGCTTATTTTGAACTGAAAGGACAGGCGGAATTGTTTTACCTGAACGCGGAAATTGCCAAGGGAAATCTTGATTTTTGTTTTCTCTCCCTGAGCCCCTTCGACCGCCTTGACACCAATATGCAGATACTAAAAAAGGAACCGCTTTTTTTCGCGGTTCCTTCCAATCATCCTTACTGCCGTCAAAACCTTAGTCCGATGATACCTGCTACTGACATCGCAACCTGCTTTTCCAGTGATACCTTTCTGCTATCACGCCCGGGGTCTTCCATCCGCAAAATTGCCGATCATATTTTTTCAGTTCTGGATTTTGCTCCGGCTCACATTTTTGAAGTAAACGGACTGCGTCTCACCTGCGGAATGGTTGCCGAAGAAGAAGGCCCGGCCTTCATTCCGGAATCCGCCCGGTTTGAAAATGACCGGATCCGCTATTACAGCATGGATCCGGTCTATTCCCGTTACAATGTTCTGATGCATAAGCCGCTAAACAACTGTAATGAAACAGAACAAAGTTTTTATCGCTATGTCATGAATCTTTTTGTTTTATGAAGCACTTGCCGCCAGTTCCCGAACCTGTGCCCAGACAGACTCATCTACATTTACGCCCTCTTTCATGCTTTTTGCACGATTTGCCATAGTCCGTTCGCCCGGACAGGTCACAGGCTGGCTCTCTTCGATCGGATGCGCTGCATCCGCTGCCGCTACACGATGATTAAGCATATCCTGAATTTCTTCCTTACTGCCAAACAGATACGGATCGTAAGCAATAAAAATCTGACAGCTGCCTCCACAGCTTCCTTTTCCGTACTCGTCCATATCAGATCCACTCATGCCGTTGGCCATCAATGCTGCTGCCATATCCAGAGCAATGGCCATGCTGCTGCCCTTCCAATAACCGGTTGGCAAAATCCGCCTTGTTGCCTCAATAGAGCCCGGATCCGTTGTCAGGTTGCCTTCTTGATCGAAACCACCCGGATATGGGAGCTGCTTTCCTGCAAGGCGGTATACACCTAACTTTCCATAGGCATACTGGCTCATCGCCATGTCAAGAACGATTGGACCTGCCTCCCGTGGGATGGCAATACAAAACGGGTTGTTGCCGACGCTCTGCTCATCACTTCCCCAGAGCGGCATGCAGCTTTCGGTGTTGATCCAGCTGATTCCCATATAACCGGCCTGTGCCATACGCCATGCGTAGGTGCCGCCGCGCATCCAATGAGTGGTATTCTTCAATGCGACACAACCAATGCCATGTTCTTTCGCCAGTTCCACGGCCCGGTCTGCGCAAAATATGGCATTAGTGATGCCAATTCCCATATGACCATCATAATTCTCTACCGCACCCTTGACTCCCACAAGCTCTGCCTTTCCATTCAGATTGATCCAGCCCTTCTTCACATAATCCGCAAAACGCGGAATACGGTTCAGCCCGTGGCTCTCTATGCCATCTGCACTGGACTCTGTATGGATCTGCGCACAGATTTCCGCCTGTTCCTCGGTCAGTCCCAGATTCAATAATGCCTTTTTAATCGTATTCTTTACTTCCGCAAATGCCACACGCATAACATTTCCTCCTCAAATCTCACAGTCATGGCTGTAACTGTTTTTAGATTTTATCGACAAATCTGTAAAATAACAATTAACAGAATCCACAAACTCCTTCGATTTTCTTATACATACAGCATTTTATTTCAGGCTTTATTACATGGAACTTTTCATTTGAAATATTTCATTTCACATTTTTTCGTTTATAATCCCATATTTTTTCATATGCCGCCACAGCGTTGCCTTGCTGATCCCCATGGCCTGGGCAGTTTTCTCGCGGCTGCCGCTGAACTTGTGCAGCAACTCCCGAATTGTTACTGCCTCATCCGGCAAAGTATCGCAGCCGTTTTCGTTCATAGCAAACGGTCTTGCCGCATCACAGTTTTCAGTTCCCTGCCCGTTTCCCAGGATCCGCTCCGGATACAGTTCCGCCAAAAGTCTGCGGACTGCCACCTCATCAATGGAACGCTTGCCTGCCATCAGGATCAGACGCTCACAGAAGCTTTCGATCTGGAACAGATTGCCCTTCCAGGGATAATCCAGCATCACTTCCATAGCCCCTTTCGTCAGCACATGATAGCGGGAGTAATGTTCACAGCAGTCATGGATCGTATTCTCAATCTTCTCCAGAAGATCTTCCCGCCGCTCTCTCAAAGGTGGTACAAACAGTTCCAGTCCGGAAAGCAGGTAATAAAGGTCCGGACTGATTTTCTGCCTTGCCATCAGCTCGGAAAGCGGACATCCAATGGTTACCATAACCCGCACATCCACCTTCCGCAGGCTTGCGATATCTGCACCGTGGCAGACGCGGAAGCGGATCAGCTGATACAGACGATACTGGTTGGCTGCCGTCAATTCCTCCACATCACGAAGCAAAAGCGTTCCCCCCTGCACCTGCAGCACTGCCCCCCGGTTTCCGAAGATCATATTTTTCTGTTCTTCCCCGGATAAGCCCTCACAGGGAACATCCAGAAAGGGGCCATGGGCGCGGATACTGCTGTTGTGGATGCTTTCTGCCAGCATCCGCTTCTCCGTTCCCGGCTCTCCGATCAGCACCACCGGATGCTCGGACAATGCGTACAGATTCGCCTTGCGGATACATTCCTGCATGGCCGTGGATTTCTGCAAAATATCCTCAAACTGTACCAGCGGCGGCAGTACCCGGTTGTTTTCCCGTTTCTGGCTGCCCCTGGATCTTTCCGGCGTTACTGTTTTTTTCTTCATTTTATGGCAGGTGATGATCGCGCCATCGACCCTGGCCTCATAAAGGACCGGTGCCAGCACCGCAAAAATAGGAGTCCCGTTCCACTCAAAAAACAGAGAATAGTCCTCGCCCTTTTCAAAGACCCGCTTCCATGCCTCTTCTCCGATCATCGGAGCCGCCTTACGGATGTTTTCCCCCTTCAGCTCCTCTTCTGTTTTCCCGATCATATCCTCCATCAGCGGATTGACCGCCGTGATCATGCCATTTCCATCCAGACGGATCACACCACTGTAAGAGTAATCCAAAAGGGTTTCCAGCTGCGCCGCGGTCTTTTTCTCCACATTCATAGCATATTCCATGTTTTCTGCCGTGGAGAAAGCCTGACGCATGGAATCCTCTGTCATGGAAAGGAAGAGGGAAGGTACTCCCGCCTCCGTTGCAATCGAAACTGCCGTATCGCCGCCGATCACCACATCCGCGCCCTCGGAAATAGCCCGGCGCACGGCCACAGGAAGCTCCGCCCCCTGATCCGCGAAGTAGGTCTTCAGCTCAATGTTATAAAGCTCGTCGAAATAAGACATATCGCAGAACATATTGCGGAAGCCAACCACTGCAACCACCGGCTTTTCCTTTCCGGCAATCTGCTTCGCACGCATGATAAGAAGCGCCATCTCCTGCGCAGTCAGAACAATCTCAACTACCGGTGTGTCGGTATATTGCTTGATGATGGATGCCTGCAGGCCGCGGGCAATGATGATGGTTGCCCCGTCCGCAATGGATCGGCGTGCCTCCATAACCGTATCCCCGGTGTGGATCACCCGCATTTCCTGGATCTCAAATTTTTTCTCCTGCAAAATGTTATGGGCCTGGTGGATCATCTCCTCCCTGGACACCAGAAGTGCTATTTTTCCCACGCGTTTTCCTCTCTTTCAAAATATGCCGCCACGCCGTATACGGCGGGCGGCATATTTTTACTGCTGCTCTTTGATATTCTTTGATACAGTAATCTCCTGATTATCGATGTGCTCGCGGATGGCTTTTTTTGCCTCTGCCACATGTCTGGAGCGGATTGCTTTCAGAATGTAGTCATGCTCCACCACCAGGATCTGACGCTTGTCTGCATCCTTGATGTATTCCAAACGGTAGCGGTACATCTGCTCTCGCAGATTGTTTAAGATCTGTACCAGGCGGTTATTGCCGGTTCCATTGTAAATGATATCATGGTAATGCTCATCGGTCTCTGCAATGGTCATGGCATCAGCACTATGGATGGCTTCGCGGAATGCTTCCTGTGCTTCCTCCAGCTCTTTGATGTCACTCTCGGTCATCCGCTGGCAGGCAAGCTCAATAGCAAGCTCTTCCAGGGAGCGGCGTACCTCCAGTACATCGCGCAGACTCTTTTCGGAAATCTTGGCAACCTCTGCGCCCTTGCGTGGAATCATGAGGACCAGGCCTTCCAGCTCCAGTTTGCGGATGGCCTCACGGATCGGGGTACGGCTGACACCCAGACGATCTGCAAGCTGAATTTCCATCAGACGCTCGCCTGGCTCCAGCTCGCCCTTTAAAATTGCCTGACGCAGGGTGTTAAACACGACATCGCGCAGCGGAAGATATTCATTCATATTTACCTTAAGCTTGTTTTCCATGATTGTTTTCCTCTTTCTGATTGTAAAAATTTGTCAGGTAAACCTGTTTGGCCAGTCCTGATGACTCACCGTAGCGCAGCTCTTCATATGCTTGCTGAGCCGCCTTGGGATTCGTAAAAAGCCCAAATACTGTTGGACCGCTGCCGCTCATCAGAGAACCGATGGCACCAAATTCCAGCATTTTATCCTTGATCTCCTGAATGACCGGATATTCCTTTACGGTAACGGTTTCCAGCACATTGCCCAGTTTGTCGGCAATCCCCTGCAGATCCTGAGCTTTGATGGCCCGGATCATGCCGTCAATGTCCGGATGCTGTTCCGGCCGCAGATCATTTGCATGGAGGTTTTCATATACAAACTTCGTAGAAACATTGATTCCCGGCTTAGCCACCAGTACCTGACACTGCGGTACCGGCGACAGGCTGGTCAGCACCTCGCCGATGCCTTCCGAAAGAGCTGTTCCTCTTAAGATACAATAAGGAACATCCGCTCCGATCTTTACGCCGCGCTCCATCAGCTCTTCCGTGGTCAGACCAAGACGGAACATCTTATTTACACCAAACAGGACCGCTGCCGCGTCACTGCTGCCGCCTGCCATACCGGCCGCCACCGGAATGAATTTGCGCAGGCGGATCAGAAGTCCCTCCTGAACCTGAAATTCATCCATCAGAAGCTTTGCCGCTTTGTAAACCAGGTTATTTTCATTGGTAGGAAGATAATACAGATTTGTTTCCACCTGAATTCCCGGCTCCTCTTTCCAAATCAGATCCACCCGATCAAAAATGCCGACCGTCTGCATGATCATGCGCACATCGTGATAGCCATCTTCGCGTCTGCGCAGTACATCCAGTCCCAGATTGATCTTGCCATATGCCTTTAGGCTCAAATGCTTTATCATTGTTTTTCTCCGATTGTATTTCCGCATTACTTTGTATACAGTATATTATAGTGCGGGTTCTTAAAATCTGCAAGATATTTTGGCATTCTTTTTGCTTTTGTGACATTTCGACAAAAGTATGTTAAGATGGTGCAAAAAAATATATTTGACAATCAAAAAAACTTTGCCTATAATAAGGCACATATTTATTTCATATATCGCAGATGCAAGAACAAAGGCGTTCCGGTTACCAACCGGAGCGCCCTTTTTTACGTATCAAAATACTTCTCTAATCATAACTTTGTTCTCCCCCACGCATCTGCGGTATAGGAAATAGATAGAAATCCCAAATACAGTTAAGGAGGCTGGTTGTATGAAAAAGCTGGAAATCATCATCAAACCCGAAAAACTGGAAGACTTAAAAGGAATTCTTGACAACTGCGGCGCACATGGTCTTATGATCAGTAACATTATGGGTTACGGCACGCAGAAGGGCTACACACAAATGTACCGCGGTACCAAGTATACGGTCAATCTTCTCCCTAAAGTAAAGGTAGAAACCGTTGTTGCTGAAGAGATTGTAGAGGCAATCATCAGTAAGGTTACCGAGCAGATCACCACCGGCAATTACGGTGATGGTAAAATCTTTGTTTACGATGTAGAAGATGCCGTACGAATCCGTACCGGCGAGCGCGGCGACGAAGCGCTCTGATATTTCTGTGTTTTGCCACTCCCCCACTTCCGGCAGAACACCGCTTCAATTTTCATACAGACCAGTGATTATCGAAGGAGATAACGGCAGATGCCATTATCTCCTTCTTCTATTATAAAGGATTCTTCTGCCTCTCAGGCAGTCACAAAAAAGCTGGATCTGTAACACACAAGGAGGTCACGATTATGGAAAATATCTTAAGTGAAGTATTTGGCATCTGGTTTCTGATCGGCGCGGCATTCGTATTCTTCATGCAGGCCGGTTTCGCCATGGTAGAGACCGGTTTTACCCGGGCAAAAAATGCCGGTAACATCATCATGAAAAATCTCATGGATTTCTGTATCGGAACTGTTGTATTTATGTTCCTTGGCTTTGGAATTTTACTCGGCGAGGATACGCTGGGCGGCTTCATTGGAATCCCAACCCTCGGCATCATCACCGATTACGCAAATTTTGACTGGTCTAACTTTGTATTTAACCTGGTATTCTGTGCCACCACCGCTACCATCGTTTCCGGTGCCATGGCAGAACGTACCAACTTCTTATCTTACTGTATTTATTCCGGCATTATTTCTGCCGTTGTTTATCCGATTGAAGCACACTGGATCTGGGGCGGCGGCTGGCTGGCACAGATGGGCTTCCATGATTTCGCAGGTTCCTGCGCCATCCACATGGTAGGTGGCTTCAGCGCACTGATCGGTGCCTGGATGGAAGGCCCGCGTCTCGGTAAATACAACAAGGACGGCACCCCAAACGCGATCCCGGGACATAACGTTGTCATCGGTGCCCTCGGCTGCTTCATTCTCTGGTTTGGCTGGTACGGATTCAACGGCGCAGCTGCAACCAACGGCCCACAGCTGGCTTCCATCTTTGCTACCACCACCATTGCACCGGCTATCGCAACCGTTACCTGCATGATCTTCACCTGGGTGAAATATGGCAAACCAGATGTCTCCATGTGCCTGAATGCTTCCCTGGCCGGTCTGGTCGGCATCACCGCCGGCTGTGACACCATGGATGCCATGGGTGCTTTCTTCGTAGGTGTTGTATCCGGACTTCTGGTATGCTTCGGCGTATGGTTCTGTGATTATGTGATCCGCGTGGATGACCCGGTCGGTGCTGTAGCTGTTCATTTCTGCAACGGCGTATGGGGCACCATCGCAGTCGGTCTCTTCGCTACTACCTCCGCACCGTCCTGCGAGATCAATGGACTGTTCTACGGCGGTGGTGTTCATCAGCTGGTTTTACAGCTCACCGGTGTCGGCTCCGTTCTTCTTTGGACCGGCGTGACCATGTTTATCGTATTCAAGGTCATTGATAAAATTTTCGGTCTCCGCGTCACGGATCAGGAGCAGTTGGATGGACTGGATATCCATGAGCATGGAATGAATGCTTATTATGGATTCCGGATTGATAAATAAAAATATAAGTAATAACTATCAAAGGTCCGAAGTTCCGGGCACACCATACAAGAAACGCGGCACTAAGTGGAATTTTGTACCTCTTGCGCTCCGCCGCTTATTGCCAGACCTGCGAGCAAAACTCGCGTGCTCTGCACGCTCAGACAATGCTCTCCGGTCTGGCGCTATGCTCGCGCACGAGGAAAATTCCAATGTGCCGCTTATTCTGTATGGTGTACCCGGAACTTCTGCTGTACTGGCTATTCTACAATAATAAACGCAGCCAGAATGTTGCTGATGAAAGCCTGTAATCCGGCTTTTTATAGTAACGTTCTGGCTGCGTTTTATTTTTTATGATTACCTTCTGACTGATGCAATGCCTTCCATCAACAGGTTGGCCGTGCGGAATCCAAAGGTATCTTCAATGACCGGCTCCTTTTTCTCTGGCCGGTAATCCACGCCACATTCCAATACTCCGCCCGGATGTCCGATACGGATAAACTTGGTATCCGTGTCCGGATTTAACACCTGCGCTACTACGCTTCCCGGCACAACTGCTGCTGCCGCCGTGCACATGGCTCCGGTCATCGCATAGCTCGGATGTGATTTCTGCATCGACATCATCCGCGAAAGCAGATCTATTTCTTCTTTCCGGATTGTCGTTCCATCCTCGGTCTCGTAAGCATCCGGCTCCGCCACAAATGTCATCTTCGGAATACCAGGTGTTTCCCATGCTGATTTTTTGTAATCATCGATCAGGCCAAGCTTCACCGCGGCAAGTCCCCGCACCGTTTCCAGAAGCTCCAGCTTCGCTGCATCCGCATTTAACCCGTTCGGATTTTCTTTTCCGGTCAGCCCCAGGTCCTTTGCGTTTACAAAAACAAGCGGATTTGCCGCATCAACAATGGAAACCTTCACCTCACCAAAGTCCGGCACCATCAGCACATCCACTGCATTTCCGGTTGGAAGCAGACCCTTTCCCAAGGTTCCTGCCGGATTTAAAAATTTCAGACGGATCGGTGACGCCGTTCCCGGAACTCCGGCAATCTGGAAATCTCCTGTATAATTCACGTGATTCCCGGAAGTTTTCACATCGGCTGCAATGATTTTTCCCGTGTTGGTATTGTAGATCCGCACGGTTGTCTCGTTCTCGTTCGGTGTGACCAGACCTTTTTCCAGCGCAAACGGGCCAACACCCGAAGAAATATTTCCGCAATTTCCCTTATAGCTGACGATCGGCTTGTCTACAGATACCTGTGCAAACGTATAATCCACATCGGCATCTACTCTCTGTGACTTTCCCACGATTGCCACCTTGCTGGTTACGGACTGGGATCCGCCAAGTCCGTCAATCTGTTTGCTGTCCGGGCTTCCCATCAGACGAAGCAAGATGGCATCCCATTCTTCCCTGTTCTCCGGAAGATCAGATTGCAATATATAAATTCCCTTACTGGTTCCTCCCCGCATGATCGTCACCGGAAGTTTGTACACCTGCTCATTTTGATTCCGCATTTCGTTTCCTCCATCACCTGTGTGTGAAGGCGGCTGGCCATGCCGCCGGTTTCTTAACCGGTACCGTTTTTATGGTTTTATCATAGCATGACGCCAACTGTAATACAAATTCATAATTTTCATTCAAACTATTCTATATATCTATAGTTTATGCTATGATAAACTTAACAGATTATAAGGAAATCTTGCATGAACTGCAAAAACGAAAGCACGATCTCAAAATCATGTCAGGAAAATTTTTTGGAGATTTTTATGGATTTTAAAGACTTATCTTATGTCCTGGCGATCGCCAGATATCAGAATATTACCAAGGCTGCGAATTCTTTATATGTAACGCAGCCGACACTTACAAAATTTCTTCAGAATCTGGAGTCCGAGCTTGGTCAAAAGCTATTCCGGAAGCTGGGTCACCGTTTTGTCCTCACTTATGCCGGGGAACGTTATGTGGAAAAAGCATCGGAGATCTTGAACCTAAAAAAAGAGCTGGACCAGGAGATGAACGACATTGTAAAGAACAATTACGGCTCTTTAAAGATTGCCTTTCCGACCATGCGCGGCACCTACATGCTTCCCTGTACCCTGCCGATTTTCAATTCCTTATATCCCAACGTGCGCCTGGAAATCCTGGAGTCGCATTCCTATTTACTGGAAGATATGCTGCTGAACGCCGAGGCTGATCTCGCATTTTTCAATCTGCCTGTTAAAAGCCCGGATGTTGACTACGAGATCATCAGCCACGAGGAGCTGCTCCTGATCTTGCCACATCATCACCCACTTGCGGAAATGGGCGTGCAAAAGCCGGACTGCAAATACCCGTGGATGGATCTCAAATACTTAAAAGACGAGCCATTCCTGTTCCAGACTCCGGGACAGCGGACCCAGCAGACGGTAGACCAGCTTTTTAAAGCGACCGGAATCACCCCGATCATAAAGCTGCAGACCAGCAACATCGCCGCAAAAGTCCAGCTGGTGGCAAAAGGCTACGGTTGTGGTTTTGTCACTGAAACCCATTTAAAGCACATCCAGCCGCCGCCTGATATTGCCTGCTTTTCCGTCGGCCCGGAAACCTGCACCACCGTTGATTTTGTGGCAGCCTACCGGCGCGGCAGTTACCTGCCGTACCATGCGCAGGAATACATTAAAATTGTAAAGGATTTCACCTAAAGCTCCATTTCCCTGCCATCCAGAGAAGCCGATACCAGCTTATCGTGACCATCATAGACAAGCTTGAGTGAGAAGAAATCCGTGCGTTCATTCAGAAGTCGGAAGAAGATCTTATCTCCCTCCCAGATGTTTAACGTTACTACGTCTTCCTTATTGACCCATACCAGTTCGCCCTCATTACATGCGATCGGTTCGCCGGTAAAGGCATCTGCCGTAAAGAGTGACATATATTCTGTCACGCCATTCCCGGAGACAAAGGTCACAATGGCACGGTATTTCCAGGAAGTCAGCGTATAACCGGTCTCCTCCCAGACTTCTCTGAGCAAGCATTCCTCCGGACTTTCATCTGCCTCAAAATGGCCGCCGACTCCGATCCATTTGTCCTTATTTACATCATTTTTCTTCACGGTGCGATGCAGCATCAGATACTGCCCGTCTTTTTCAATATAGCATAATGTACTCAATGAGCTCTTCACTTTTTCATACCTCCACAGATAATAGCAGCTTATTTTCCAAACTGGGAATTCTTTTATTGCCGTTCACATATTACAAACAGTAACATACTTTACCTTTAGTTTCCGAAGCAGCCGGACCGATGCCGTATTTTCTCCTGCCACGCAGGCACACACCGGACAATCCAGTTCGTTCTTTGCATAATCAAGAATCGCACGGCATGCTTCTTCGGCATAGCCCTGGCGGCGGTAGGGGTGAAAGACGTGGTATCCGAGTTCCAACTCTTCGTCCGACCCATTTGCTCTTACAGTCTCCCGCTCCTTCGCATTGGATAACCCGGCTTTTCCGATGATCCTGCCATCTGTTTTTCGCACCAATGCCCAGATTCCATACTCACAAAAGCGGTACTGGCCTTTGATATAGGCCTTCAATTTTTCTGCATCGTAAAAGACCTGGTCGGCTTCCCGTTCTTCCTGTGTGAACCAGACATCCGGCTCCTCTGGCATCCCAGCAATATCTTCCATGGTAAATTCCCGGATGAGCAAGCGGTCTGTTTCTGTGATAATCCAGGGCAGACCGATGTGGCGGCGCACAATGCGTTCTAAATACTCCGGGCAGATGGCGTCCGGCGTTGCCAGATACTCTGCATCCCAGATGTCATTCGCCGTCTTTCCCTCTGCTGCCTTTTCGACCGGCTGGTTTTCTGTTCGCAGAAGCTCTGATGTCTGGCTTTTCTCCGTCCGTTCTTCCTTCTGACTTCCTCCGCCATATTCCTCCAGATGAATCAGGCCAACAAAAGCTCTCCCTGCTGCTTTCGCGGCAAGGAGAGCTTTTCGTTCGTCAGAAACCACAACCGGATATGCTTTCTTTTCTACCCAAACTGTATAGTTCTGAACCATATATTCTTTTCCTCTGAATCAGCACTTTTCCGGCTCGTCATACGCTTCGCCGAAGGTATCTACGGTCATGCTCTTGATCTTCTGCTCTTTGAGCGGTCTATCGCTATAATCGGTGCGGGTCTCGGCAATCTTGTTTACCACATCCATGCCGTCAATGACCATACCGAATGCTGCATAAGCACCGTCTAAGTGCGGAGCGTCCTTGTGCATGATGAAGAACTGGGAGCCTGCAGAATTCGGCATCATGGAACGTGCCATGGAGAGAACGCCTGCAGTATGCTTTAAGTCATTCTGGAAACCGTTCTGACTGAACTCACCCTTGATGGAGTAACCTGGGCCGCCCATGCCGTTGCCGTTCGGACATCCGCCCTGGATCATGAAGCCTTTGATGACTCTGTGGAAAATAAGGCCATCATAGTAGCCCTTTCCTGCCAGGCTGATAAAGTTTTTTACGGTGTTCGGAGCAACCTCCGGATATAATTCTGCGCGGATCACGCCGCCGTCTTCCATAGTAATGGTAATCTCTGGATTTTTCATGGATCAAATCTCCCTTCGTGTAGTACGTTTGGTGTCACAACGCAAACGCTAAGATGGGGAATATTATATCATAAATTCCTCTAATACGCAAATATCCAACTCATGAGTCATGTTCCGTTCTGTATACACGGGTAGTTACCGTTCAGGCAGGTGAACGAGGCCTTCACCCTGTAATCATCCTCCGCAGTCTTTCCAGATCCTCCTGATCCGGGTGGGAAAGCGCCTGATCGAAGTTCTCGATCAGCGCATCCAGATTCGGCTTCGCATCCGGCATCTCCTTCATCTTCACATAGCGGTCCCGCACCGCCTGCGGCATCCTGCCCTGGCACATGTACTCTCCAACCACCGTGTTACTTGCGTCAATGGCCGTGCGGACATTCGCTAGAATCTTCTGATAGTATGCTTCACTGCCGCCGAAGCCCGCGGTGCCAAACAGGAAAATCTTTTTGTTCCGAAGCCTGCCCAGCAGCTCCAGGCATGCCTGATCCCCCGTGCCCTTGTCCGTCCAGAAACCCACATAGATCATCTCTGCATCCGGATCTGCGGATTTCGTCTCCCCGAAGTACGCACACCGCGCGTCCGGCAGTGCCCCTCGAATCGTATCCGCGAGCTTCCTCGTGTTGCCCGTCCGACTGCTGAAAATAATGGCATATCTCTCTTCGCTCATCGTCCTGTCCTTCCTTTCAAACACTTTTGAAGCCACCTTCACGACTCCTCCCAGAACAGGTCATCCAGTGTTCGGTTCAGCGCCCTGCAGATTGCGATGCAGAGTCGGATCGTCGGGTTATAATCGCCCTTTTCGATGGCGTTGATGGTCTGCCGCGACACGCCGACGAGATCTGCCAGCTGCTGCTGCGACAGGTCCAGCGCCGCCCGTGCCGATTTCATCTTCAGGTTCTTCATTCCGCCGAACCTCCCCGTTTATCCACCCACGCTTTCAGCAACAGGTTCACGATGATCAGCGCGAAGAACGCGAAGATCAGCAGATAGATGCCGCCATCCCAGGTGAGGACGCCATCGACGATCACGTCGCCAGCATTGGCATGTCCCCGGAAACCCAGGTACTGCATCACCATCACCGCCACCATGAGCACGATCGCGGCGTTCGAGCCCGACGTCTGCCGGATACCCCAGTACGCATCCTGCCAGATATCATAGAGGATGACCACCAGACATCCCACCATGAGGCCGGCCATCATGAGGAGTGAAAACTCGATCGGCAGTGCACCCACGCACTCCTCCCACAGCACTGCTGCCGCAAGCAGTGCGGCCAATGTCAAAAAGCCGTAGCGAAATGCCCTCCCGCGGATCAGCTCCTGCCGCTCATCATAGCCACTGTAGTCTTTATCCTTCTTAAACATAATAATCTTAAATACCTGAACCGCGATAAATGCAGCCGTAAATGCGAAAATATCTGACATATACGCCGACCTCCTTCCAACAATATGTAAACTATATCTTACATCTACAGTATATATCAGAGGCGTCATTATGTCAAGAATACTTTACATTTTCGAAGCACCTCAATACAAGCCACAAAAAAGCTGCCCCGGCACGTGCAGATGCACAGGCCAGAAACAGCTCTTCAAGTCTTATTCTTTTAATCCGTTAAATGCAGCATCTCGATCAAAAAGATCCAGGTAAGACCATAATAGGAAATAACCGCTACCAGATCGTTCACGGTGGTGATAAGCGGACCGGACGCTACCGCCGGGTCTACGCCGAATTTCTTAAACAGGATCGGGATCACGGTACCGGAAACACTGGAGATCATCATGGCCAGAAGCAGGGCCACGCCGATGCAGGCAGAGACCGCAAATCCAAAGCCCGGTGTCATGCCCTTTGCGAAAACTACATAAAGTCCGATAAATACAAAGGAAAGAACACCAAGGATCAGACCGTTGCACATTCCGACTCTGGCCTCTTTGAATACCAGGCCAAGCTTCTGCTTGCCGTCCAGGTTTTCATCCATCAGCACACGGATGGTAACTGCCAGGGACTGGGTACCAACGTTTCCGGCCATGTCCAGAATCAGGGACTGGAAGCAGATCACGATGGTCAGCTGGGCTACTACGCCCTCGAAGAGTCCTACGACACTGGAAACCACCAGGCCAAGGCCCAACAGGATGATCAGCCACGGAAGACGCTTATGCACACTCTGGCGAATCGGCTCGTTTAATTCCTCCTCAGAAGCAAGACCTGCCAACTTTGCGTAGTCATCGCCCATCTCATCATCTACAACCTGAACAATATCCTGGGCAGTGATAACACCGATAATCTTGTTGTTCTCATCCAGTACCGGGATAGAATCCTCGGAGTAATCCTTCATGCGCTCAATACAGTCTTCGATCATCTCACGGGCATACACATATGGATAAGATTCCATGATGATGTCGTCCAGCTTGCTGCCCTCCCGGGCAATGATCAGGTCTTTTAAGTCAATGGCACCGCAGAAGGTATGATCGTCATCGGTCACATACAGCGTAGAGATGTTGTCATTCTCCGCTGCCTGATTGATCAGCTCCCGCATGGCTTCGCGGATGCTGATGCCGGCCTTGATCTCAATAAAGTTCATGCTCATGCGGCTTCCGATCTCGTCTTCATCAAAGGACTCCAGCATGGCAATATCGCGTTTGGATTCATTATCAATGAGGTCGATGAGCATGTTGCGCTCCGGCTTTGCAAGGCGCTTCAACAGCGCTGCTGCCTGGTCAACCTCCATACAGGAAAGGACCTCAACCTTTTTTCTTGCATTCAGTTCCTCAAAATAAATCTCTGCGTTATCCAGGTATTCGAAAATATCGGAAAGCTGCTCCGCATCCAGAATACGGTACAGCCGCTCCCTCTCATCTCTTGTCAGCACCTCAAAGGAGGATGCAATATCATTCTCATGGTAATCGGAAATGCGATCCTTTAAGACACGCGGAGATACATTGCTCCGCATGATCTGCTCCAGCTCCGTCTGGTAGTCACGTACCTGAACTGCCACGTCTTTGGTCTCGTTCTCGTTCATCTTTTCCATGCCTGCTCCTTTCTCCGTCTGCGAAAAAGTCTTTCTCTTTCTCACAGCGTTTTGTTCTCACGGCTGTCATCCGTGGAACCGGAGCATTTTTGATCTGCGCAAACCTGCTGTATTTTTCCAGAAAAATCTCCTGTATTCTTCACGTTTTCTTAACAATAGATTCAAAAAACAAGAAAGAAAAAACAGCAGCGTGTTTCCGCAAATAAAAAATGCCATCACCGGTTTCATCTGAAAACGGGCAATGGCAGACACACGCAGAAACAGCCTGATCTGTGCGTCTTCCTTTAAGACATACCAGATCAGACAGCTTTCCGACTAAAATATAAAACCAATTCGTGTGAGAAAACGGACAGCGGATTCAGACAGGCTGCCGGTTTTCTTTTCTCTTCCATTGCCGCTCATTCGCTTATAACTGTCCGCGACGTCCATGTTCTCACCTCCTTATAAGTGCACGATCAATAAATTCCTTCTAAACTATACTACAGCATTTTTTTTGCGTCAACCACAGAATTTTCGTTTTGATAAATTTTTCACCTGTATGATTTACCATTTTTGAGCGTAATTCACGTAATTTAACACAAAACCATTCACTGGTTATATGCTATTTGATATGCTATACTAAATCTGTTACCGCCTCCCAGACTGGTACGGGAAGGAGGTGTTCGGAATGGAATATATCTTATCCTTTATTGTCACCGTTGCGGCTGGTGTAGCTTGCCACTACATCATCAAATGGTTAAGCGGCGACAAATAGCTGGTAACTAGCCTGTGGGGTTAAGCCTTCCCACTCCCAAAATAGGAATAGAAAACCCCAGAAGTGTGCGAGACTTCTGGGGTTTCCGTTTTGCTGTTCGCAATGGAACATCTTATCCTTTTGCCTAACGGCATTATATCATATGTCTTTTTGAAAAACAATATCCAATTTTTCCTTCGATTTCTTGCTATCGCATCCTAGGACACGCCTTTTACGGTCCAGTTATATGTTTCCCACGCCTGATTCAGATTGACCACTGCGGTTTCTTTCGCATCCAGCGCACTATAGTAATCCGCCACGCCCTGCTGGTAATCATTCTGGCTCAGCATGCCGGCCTGCTGTTTTTTCTGCAGGGATGCGTACGTGACAGACGCACTTTCATAGGCATCTTCCGCTCCTTCATACTGAAGCTTTGCAGCCTTTAACTGATCATACAGGCTCTGCATCTGGGAACGCACCGTTCCCTCGGCCTGACTTTCCTGATTGGATTTGACAGATATTTCTGTTGCGGTTCCCGCACTCTGGTGACGGGTATTCTGCACGCTGACGCTGTTGCCGATGGCCTGCTCCACATCCGTATTGAAATCCACAGCATCGATGACAGAAAGATCCGGAAGCGGCACGCTTCCGATGGTGATATCTGCACTGGTATCCAGGCCCAGGGCAGAAAGCAGGTTAAAGCGGGCATTTGCCGCCTGCTGCCGGTAGGATTCATACCGGTTTTTTGCGCTCTGCATGGTGTCGGAAGCCTCCATCACATCGGCTGCCGTGGCTATGCCTGCGCTCTGTTTCTTTAAAGCTGCCTGATAACTGCTCTGAGCTGCCTGATAGTTTTTCTCCTCGGCCTGAGTCTTAGTATTCATCTGGTTGTAGGTGCGCATCAGGCTCTGGGCCGTCAACACATAGCTGTCGATCGTCTTCTGGCGACTGGTGGTCTGGGTTTTGGATTCCTGGGATTCCAGCTGTTTGGTGATCTGGGAAATAGACATGTTCAGCATGGAAGCATTCATTTTGTAGGTCGCCTTTGCCTCCGCATCATCCTCATACTTTTCCTGCATAAACTTCATGTAATCCCGCTCGTCTTCCAGAGTCTTCAGCATGTTCTCATAGGTTTCCTTATTGCTGGTGTAATTGTCCAGGGCATTTTTTAGGTTCCGGTTATTCTGCACCAGCTGTTCCAGATTGTTATAATCCACAGATATCACAGAAGCATCCGCAGCAGTTTCCGCCATCACCGGAAACGCAGCGGACGGCAGCGCCAGACCGCCTGCCGCAAGAGAAAGCACCAGTGCGGTCCTGACACAGGCTGAACCAAATGCACCCATGCCGTGTTCTGTCTTTTTTCGCAAACTCCGCAGGCACATACGCTTCTGCGGCACCTTCCTGTCTGCCTGTTTTCTCATCACACTGCGCTCCTTTCCTTACTCTGCAGATGCCAGTCCGTTCACGGCCCAGTCATAATCATTCATGGCCTGTAACAGGGACAGTTTCTGGGTCTGGGTTGTCACCTGGGCGGTGGTATAAGAAGCCTTCTGGCTCTCATAGGTATTTTTTGTAATGGTTCCCGCTGCCAGCTTCGCGTCGGCAGACTTCATGGAAACCTCCTGCAGCGCCAGAGCCGACTGGGCCTGCTCATAGCTTGACTGGGCCAGAAGCAGGGAATCATAGGCAGATTTCACACTGTTGGAGATGGTCTCCCTCTGATTCTTTTCCGTCTCGCTCAGCTTCTCCTTTACGCTGTCTGTTCTGGCGTTGGTGAGTTGCTTTTTCGTCAGGCGGTAGGCGTAGCTGTTCTCCAGAGCTGTCTGGATATCTGCGTTCACATCAATGGCCGCGATCTTACTCTGGTCCGGCTCTGCAAGCTCCGCGATCTCCACATCCGCGCCGTAGCCCCAGCCTAACATCAGACACAAGCTCTCCTTTGTGGAGGCCAGATTGCTCTCGGCAGTCACCAGCGCTGCCTCCGCATTGGAGACGGACTCCTTTGCGCTTAAAACCTTGGACTGGGTAGACATACCCGCTGCCAGGCGGTTCTGCTCAGACTGGTACGAAAGCTTCGCCTGCTCAACGCGGGCCTTCTGGCCATCCAGGTTATAGTACTGGGTCCAGTAGGTGATCATAAGCCCCTGTGTCTGCTTGGCCAGCTTCGCCTCGGCCTGATCGTACTGGAGCCGCATGGTAGCCTGGTCATCGGTGTTTTCATCACCCTGCTCCATCAGGCTTTTGGCCTGCTGTTCATTGCGCAGTGCCGTTGCCACACCACTTCCGTAGTTGGCATCGTCTGAGTCCGGGTAGCTGATATTGGAATAAATCTCATTGGCCTTATCGTAATAATCCTGGGCCACATCATCCCGGTTCTTGGTCAGATAATCCTTGTAGCTGATCTCGTTCTGGACCACGGTCGGATTGTACTCATGAACCAGATCTGAAATCTCATCAAACTCCAGCTTATTGTCGCGGAGTGTCGCCCATTTTTCTGCTGAATAAGCAAATTCCGGGCTTCTCTGGGCAAATGCCTGAAATGGCATTGCCGTAATGGCGCCGGCGGCAAGCACTGCGCCTGCCAGCCGTTTTGCACGTTTCCGGATCATTTTTCATCTCCTCCTTAAATATCCAGAACCTTCAATTCCTTCCTGCCATTCATCAGAGCGTAATAAACCGGCAGGATAAACAGCGCTACCAGCACACCAACACTCAGTCCTCCGATATTTACCACTGCAAGGCCCTGCGTGGTGGAACCGCTGCTTCCGAAGGCCATCGCCATCGGCAGCATGGAAAGAATGGTGGTCAAACTTGTCATCATGATCGGACGCATACGGGTAGCACCGGCCTCGATCAGAGCCTTCCGAAGCGGCATCTCCATGCGGTACTGGTTGACCGTATCCACATAGAGGATACCATTGTTAACGACCGTACCAACCAGGATCAAAAATCCCAGAATGGAGGTCATGGACATGCTGACTCCGGTCAGCTTTAAGAGTCCGAAGGAACCAACCAGGCTGAACGGAATGGTCGTCATAACCATGAAGGAGAACTTCGGGGACTCGAACTGCGCAGCCATGACCACAAAGATCAGGAATACTGCCACCGCAATCGCGTTATACAGTCCGGAGAACTCCTCCTGCATCATACGGTCTCTGGAGTTGGTGCCGCGGACAATGGTTCCGGTCAGGTTCGGGCTGATAACCTCATTATCGATTTTGGTCTTCACAGCCGCACTGGAGCTGCTGTCCACATAATCTGCGGAAATCGTGATCTGGTAGGACTTATCCTCCTTCTCGATGGAAGACGGGCTGTCCTTATAATAAATTTCTGCCACATCGGACAGCGCCACATAACCGCCGGACGGCTTCTTTAAGATGATGCGCTCCAGCTGCGGCACGGTCCTATACTGATCCTCCGGATACTCGGCCTTGACGCTGATCTCCTGACCGTCCACCTTTAAGGTGGTAACCTCCTCACCGTCTAACATCTGTTTTATCATGGTTCCGATCTGGGCTGCAGTCAGTCCTTCCGCGGAAGCAGAAACCGGATCCACCTTGACAGCCACAACCGGCGCGGTATTCTCAATGCTGGAATGCACATTTTTTACATCGTCCCGGGCGATCAACTCATTTACAATCTCATTGCTGACCTCCTGCAGCTCATCGTACTGGGTTCCCTTTAAGATGGCCTCATAACCACGGCTCCGTCCCATCATGCTCATGGAGGTGGAGGCCTCTACCGTAATGGTGCAGTTTTCCAGATCCGCCATCTCATTTTCCCACTGGCTTACCACCTCATCGGTAGACATCTTCCGGTCATCCTTTAAGTAAGCGGTAATGGTTCCTTCATCGTTGTTGTAGCGCAGCATGTAGGATTCCACATCCTCATGGGCTGCCACAATGGATTCTGCCTCTGCCAGGATCGCGTCTGCCTGCTCTGTGATCAGGCCGGGCCGGGTCTCAATGCTGACGCTGACGGTACCGGTATCATCGGCCGTCATCAGCTCTGTCTGCATGCCGCTGGCCAGGAACACAGTAACCACGATAATGCCGACAGAAGCCAGCATGACGATGGCTTTGTGTTTTAAAAGAACCGGCATGATCTTCCGGTAAGCGTCCTGCAGGAAGGTCAGAGGACGGGTCGCCGGCGCAGAGGAACGCTCCTTCGGCTTGTACATCATATAGCACAGCGGCACAATGGCAATCGCGGAAAGCAGGGAGGCACACATACAGAATACGATGGTGTAGCCCATGGCTCCGAACATCTGGCCGCTCATACCGTTTAAGAATACCAGCGGGATAAATACAACACAGGTGGTTACCGTGGAGCCAAAGATGGAAGCTACCACGATGTTGGTTCCCTCCAGGGCTGCCTTCGCGTACCCCAGTGCCCCCTTATCCTGCTGCTTATCCATGGCCCTAAAGCAGCTCTCCAGCACAACAATGGAGTTATCGACCATCATGCCGACACCGAGGACCAGACCGCTCATGGTAATGATGTTCAGCGTAAATCCCGCCCGCGTCATAACGATCAGTGACATCAGGATAGAGGTCGGGATAGAGCTTCCGACGATCAGGGATGCCTTGAAATCTCCGAAAAACAGGAAAATGATGATCATGGAAATAACGACCGCCATCATCATAGTCTCTGCTACATCCTTTAAGGAGTCCTGAATGGAGTCTGCCTCATCTCTTGCTACGGTGATGGTCAGGTCATCATCATCATTCTGCAGGCTTTTGATGATCTTCTGCACCTGCTTGGACAAATCCATGGCAGTGCTGCTCTGCTGCTTGGTCAGGGAAATGGAGATGGTCTCCTCACCATTGTAACGGGAGACACCGCCCTTCTGCTCCTCTGCGTAGGAAACCACTGCGATATCTTCCAGGTAAACGATCTTGTTTCCGGATACCGTGATCGGCATTTCCAGAAGCTCATCCAGCGTGTCATGCTGCGTTAACGTAGACACGGATAAGTCCAGGTTGCCGGACTCTGCGCTTCCGGACGGATAGGACAGGTTGGCTGCCGACATGGCGGACTTGATATCGCTGATGCTCACATTGTACTGATCCATCATATCGGACATCAGTTCAATTTTGATATACTCAGAAGAACCACCCATCGTGGATACCTCTGCCACGGTGCTGAGCTTTTCCAGCTCCGGCACAATCTTCTGGTCTACATAGTCATAGAGATTTTCCTGGGACGGATTCGCAATGGTAAGCATCATGCTGGCCTGCGCATTGTTGTTCATCTCCATGACTGTCGGCTCTACATCGTCCGGCAGGTCACGGATGCTGTTTAAGCTCTTGGTTAAGTCGCTGTAGGCCTCATCCATATCGGTGTCGTAATCATACTCCAGCATGATCATGGAACGGCCCTCACTGGTGGTGGAGCTCATACTCTTCACTCCCTCCAGTGTGCTGACCTGATCCTCAATGAGCTGTGTTACCAGCTCATCCATATCCTCCGGGCTGGCGCCGGAATAGTTTGCCATAATGATCATCATCGGCTGATCCATATCCGGCATCTGCTCCAGTGTTGCGTTAAACACCGAAGAAATACCGAACACGATCAGGCATAAGAGCGCCATCAGCACAGTGACCGGACGCTTCAGTACAAATCTGGTAATTCCCATTTACGTCTGCCTCCTTACTGTGCTTTCGGTGCTGCGTTTCCGTTCTGTGCGCCGCCAGCTGCCGGTACGCCCTGCGGTGCCTTGCTGTCTGCACCCTGACCGTCACCTGCCGGGGTCTGACCGCCTGCACCCTGTGCATCACCTGCCGGGCTCTGACCGCCTGCAACCTGACCGTCACCTGCCGTATCTGCTGCCTCAGCATCGGATTTCAGGCGGATATCCGCGCCCTCATACAGATTGGAGCTCCAGGTGCTGACTACCATATCATCGGCCTTTATGCCGGAAAGGATCTGCGCGTTCTCGGAATCATAAAGACCAACCTCCACGGAAGCCATTTTTGCCTTGCCATCTTCATATAAGTAGACATAGCCCTTGCCGCCGCTGTAGTAGATGGCATCTACCGGAACCAGCATCACGTTCTCAGCGCGCCCGGTCACCAGCGTGATCTTCACGGTACTTCCGATCGCGATCTCATCACTGCTCTCCATATCCCCCTTTACCTTGAACAAGCCATTGCTCTCATCGACCATATTGCTGATCTCGGTGATGTTTCCGGTATAGGTATTTCCGTTTTTGGAAATCTCGAGCTCATCTCCGGTCTTTAAATTCTGTACCATACGCTGGGTCGCATAAAAGGTGATGCTGTTCTGACCCTCGCCCGCAATGACACAGAGCTGTGCAGACTGGTTGACGCGGTCATACACATCCACGTCCACACTCTCCACGCGGCCTGCGATCGGTGCGGTGATGGTGCTGTACTCCACCTGCTTATCGTACTGAAGCTTGGCAGATTCATACTGGAGCTGCGCGGATTTCAGACTATTCTGATACTGCTCGTACTCCTGGTCAGACAGATCTCCGCTGTCGTAAAGGATCTGCATTCTGCTTAAGTTGCTCTGGGCCTGGGACAGATTGACCTGGGCGGAATCCATGCTGTTCCTTGCAGACTCCACCTGCTCGGTGTTGATCTCCATCAGCACCTGTCCCTGGCTGACCATATCACCTGCTTTGACATTCACGGCAGTCACATCACCGCCGGCCTTGGCGTACACATACACCACATCGGCTGCCTCAACCGTACCGGTCAGGCTGGAGGTTACGGAAACATCTCCCGTAGTCGGATTTGCCGCATTCACCACCGTTACCGTGGATTCCTGCATCATGCCTCCGGGACCTCCCATGCCTCCGGGGCCTCCCTGACCGCCTTTTGTGCCCTTCCCTGTAAGGAAAAATGCTGCGCCTGCAAGAATGATCACTGCCGCGCCTGCTCCTGCCATGATTTTTTTCTTCTTATCCATCTTAAACTCCTTCACCTTCTATATTTCCTGTTACGTTACATGCGGCTGCCCCGCAGGATCACCACCAGCACGATCATGCCTGCCACCAGAAAGCTCCATCCGGCAATATAAACCAGATGCAGGCTTTCTGTGATGCGCACCGCAGAGATTCCTGTTTTCTCCAGAAAAGAGGCTGCCGCCAGAATCCAGACTCCGGGATGATACAGCAGCGTAAAGGTTTTAAAAAACTCGGACCGCTCTGCCTCAGGCCGGAACCGGAACATCCCGGCTGACATGCCAAGGCCTCCCACGAACAGATAACACAACGCGCTGAGCATGCCCTGCACCGGAAAGGTATCAAACAGTCTTTCTCCGGTCCCCAATAGCAAAAGCAGGACCAGACAGATGCCCGTATACCCAAACAGTTCCTTTTTTAATATTCCGTGATCCGGCGGTCTTGCTGAAGATTTCTGGTTCATAAGGCACTCCTTTCCGCACATATTCTGACATGCTACAAAGCTTAAATAAGAAATGTGAGAAAAGTGTGAGAAAATCCGCATAATTCTGTGAGGAAAGTTTCAGAAGCCGGGAAAAGATATGACATACTTGTTTGTGAAGAGTTCAGTTGCCTTGAATTTCACACGGACAGGGACACGATCAACTGGATTCTGAAAATTGAATACAGGAGGTCGTCACATGGAAAAACTACCCAAAAGAATCACGGAGAACGGCATAGATTATGTTCTCGCCGGTGACTACTATATCCCCGCTTTACGGCTGACGGAGGAATCCCGCCCTATCGGGCGCTGGGGACGGCTGCACAAAGCCTATCTGGAAGAAGCCCGCCCCGCCCTCTATTTAAGCCTTTTGCTTTCGGGAAATCTTTGGACGTATCTTGCTGACCTGAACGAACAGGCGCAGGAACGCTTGGAGCTAATTATCATACAGATGAAAGCTGCGGAGGGCGTGACGGAAGCATTAAAAGCCAGTGACCAGCTTGCATGGGTGCAGCACATGAACAGCATACGGAACCGGGCGGAGGAAATTATCTTATCGGAACTTGTGTACGGAAAGGAGCCGCTATGAAATACCGCATTGAGCGCATGGAAGGTCAGCATTGCCACTTTGTAAACGGCAGGACGGAGCTTCTCGCCTACTTGGAGCAGGCGCCGGCGGGGACGGTTACGGACATCCGCAAGGTTTACCAAAACGGCGTCACCGATTCCGTGATGGAAATATATCTGCCATATATCAGGGGCAGGAAATCCTTTTAACCATAAAATAAAAAATCTTCACATTGAAAGCCATTCACCGGTCAATCCGGCGGGTGGCTTTTTTATCGCCGCTTCCTGCCGCCGTTCCATGTGGGCGGGATAGGGCTGCCCTTCCCCCGCATACTCTGGAACTTCCTTGCGTGTTTGGATTTCCCCAGAATCCCTAAAAAAGAGGTAAATTCCTCAGAGGTTATCTTATCATAAGGGATTTCCATCTGGTCGCAGAATACCTGAATAAAGGCTTCTTCTCCGCTGGTTCCTGTCTGGATAAGCTGTGCAAACTTCCTCTGTATCTCCGCTACCGTGGGCTGCCGTTCATCGGCGGTTGTGGTGTCGCTTGTGTGCGCCGTCTGGATGTCCTTTACAATCCGGTCAAGGTCTTTGTGGACGATGTGGTTGAAATAATCGTCACTGTCCACCTGTGCCACTTCAAGGGTACGCATATAAAGGTCATCCTCCCCCGGCGCATAGGTTTCCATGACCGTCTGGCGGGCTGCTTCTAAGTCCATGTTGAGCTGGTTGACACGCATACCGGCGATGCGGTCAACGATGATAGTAATGTCTGTCAGGAGCCGTGGAAAATCCTCATGGGTGGCAATCTCGCAGAGCAGCCGGTTGTTGATTCTTCCGCTTTTTAAAAGCTCTATCATGCTGTCGTTTAAGTGCAGCGACTGGACTTCTATGTTCGGGATCTCCTTGTTTTCCGTCAGCCCCATCAGGTAATCGGCAGACACGCCGTAAAAATCAGCCAGCGTTGCAATGGCAAACGGGCTGATGTCCTTATAACCGTCTCCCTCGTATTTTGCAAGGGCAGACCGGGACAGTCCGGTTTCATTTGCAAGCTGCTCTAAGGTCAGGTGCTTGTCTACCACCCTTAAATCCTTTAGCCGTTCCGGTATGGATAGCTTCACATACATAAAAATCAATCCCCTTTCTTCTTTAAAATCCGCTGATACAAGGATTATACCACGATTTCCATAAGCGTGGAAATATCCGGTTTCTGCGGATTTTTCCATCGTCTTGGACATACGGGGAAAGCCGCTTTTTTTCGATAAGATGGAGAGGTCAGAAGGAACATTGAAAACAGAATGACCGGCTGCAAGCGGATATGGCTCTGGGGGAAGTGCCGCCATGACAGGAGCGCACCAACAGGGACGATACGCCGGGAGAGAACCTCCGGGCAGGAACGGCTTGCAGGAAAACGGCAAATGAAACTGGTTGACACAAAAGGGAATCCGGGAGACGGATGCCCTTTCACACCGGGGCAAAAGCCCCAGAAAGAATGAGGTGCAGAATGAAATTAAATATCAAAGAAAAGAAGGCGTTGTATGTGTTTGGCTGCCCCAGCCATAAAAACACGGTGACACGGTTTAAGCTGCTGGTTTCACTGACGGTTGACCCGGAAGCGAAGCACTGGCTTTTGGGGCTTACACGCAAAATTGAGCAGGAAGCCGGTGAAGAATGGTTCCCCGATTTTTACCGCCACCTCCGCATGGAAATGGACGGTTACTTCCGCTGCAAACGCTGCCTGCGGGTCGTGGAAGCCAGCACTGATTATGAGGAGGGAATGTATGAGGAAGCCGTCTAAGTATGAGAAGGAAACGATTGTGAATTTCAACGAAGCCGAACAGGAAGCCACCATTTATACATTCAATGCGGATTTAAAGCGGCGGCTGGCGGAGTTCTCCCAAAAATATCCGCTCCTGTGCCGCATGGAAAGAGCCACGCCGGAAGGAAGCGTGACCTATGTTCTGGATAAATCCCGTCTGTCCATCCGGCTGGTGCCGCCATACAGTGAAGAACGGCGGGCGGCGGCAAGGGCTTATGCAAAGGAACATGGCTTCCAGCCCGTAACAGTAGGAAAGAAAACAGCATGATTTGGGAGCGTTTTCGGTCAAAACAGCGGGTGTGGAACCGGCGTTTTTCCTGCGGGATGATTAGCCGGTATCAGACATCAGGAAAGCCCCGGACGGCGAAAATGCCCGTTCCGGGGGCATTTTCCGGGCTGTCATGCGGCGGCGGGTTAAGGGCGGCAAGCCCTTATCGGGTCAAGGGCGAAGCGCCTTGGCAGGTTGAGGGCGGCAGCCCCATCGGGTCAAGGGCGAAGCGCCTTGGCGGGTTGAGGGCGGCAAGCCCCATCGGGTCAAGGGTGAAACGCCTTGCCCAGCTAGAGTTGATGCTTGCGTCAACTCGTACTGGGTATTACCTGACGCAAAATCACTCAGGTTCGGCAGCTTCGCAGCCCTCCCCCTCACGGGGGAAATCTTCAAACAGGAAGGAGGATGCAAACTTGAAACTGACACGGCACAATGGGCGTTCCGGCAAGAACGGCACTTATAATCCCCGCCACAATGACCGGCGCTTCGATGTGGGAAACAGCGAGCATATTGATTCGGAACGGGCAAAGAAAAATATCTATTGGGACTGTTACCGGGGCTACACGACAGCCGGGAGCCGGGAGGATTCCTCCCAGCCGGATTGCAGCTTTGAACAGGTTGAGCGGATGTATTACACGGAGCATTATTCCGATTTTGTGGATGCCCAGAACGCAAGGAATGAAAAGACCCGGCACACGGAGCGCAACCGCACTGTGGGCGATTTGTTAAAGAACAGCAAGACCTGCCCGGAGGAAACCATCTACCAGATTGGGACGGTGGAGGAATCCGTCCCGCCAGAGGTGTTATTTCAGATTGTAAATGAATTTTACGGGGAGTTTGAGCGGCGTTTCGGCGCTCATGTCCATCTCCTCAACTGGGCGCTTCATCTGGATGAGGGTACGCCCCATATCCACGAACGCCATGTATTCGACTGCCAGAACCGGTACGGCGAATTATGTCCCCAGCAGGAAAAGGCGCTGGAGGAACTGGGGATTCCCCTGCCTGACCCGGATAAGCCAAAAGGCAAGCATAACAACCGCAAGCAGACCTTTGATTCCGTCTGCCGCACCATGCTCTTTGACATCAGCAGGCGGCATGGCGTCCATCTGGAGCAGGAGCCGTCCTATGGGGGACGGGAGTATCTGGAAAAGCAGGACTATATCCTGATGAAGCAGAAGGAAAAGCTGGCGGCGCAGGAGCAGAAGCTGGAAGAACTGACATTGAAAATTGAGGATGTGGAGACGCTTCTGGACGATGTTTCCGATGCCGCCTATGACAAGGCGGTGGAGGTCGTGGCGGATGCCGTCCGGCTGGAAACCCATAAGGAGGACATCCGGCTGGTGGAGGAATCGAAAAAGTGGGTTCTTTCCCCGGAACGGAAAGCCCCGCAAAAAGAGCGGGAATACGCCGCTGCCCGTCTGGATGGGGTGATTGGGAAAATAAAAAATACGATGCAGACCGCCTTTGCCAAAATCCAAAAAGCGCTTATGCAGCCGGAAACCAAACGGGCAGGCAAGGAAAGAATCAAGGAAAAAGCAAGGGAATCCATCCGGGAGCAGCTAAAAAAAGCGCAGGAGGAAATGGAAAGACGGGAAGATATGCGCCGCAGACCGGAACGGAAAAAGCCGGATATGGAACGGTAGGAGATTTTCCCCTTATGGAGATTGGAAGGAGGATTGCGTTTGGATGTATTTGAAGCGGTAAAGCAGGCTGTCACCACAAGGCAGGCTGCGGAGCATTATGGAATCCATGTAGGAAGGAACGGCATGGCGTGCTGCCCCTTCCACAAAGATAAAACGCCCAGCCTGAAAGCGGACAGACGCTTCCACTGCTTCGGCTGTCAGGCAGACGGCGATGTGATTGATTTTGCGGCAAGGCTCTTTGACCTGTCCGGCGTGGAAGCGGCAAAACGGCTGGCTGCGGATTTTGGAATCCCCTATGACAACCGGGGCAGACCTTCGCCAAAGCCTGTAAAACGGAGCATACCGGCGGAGCTTCGCTTCTTGCAGGCGGAGCAGAAATGCTTCCGGGTGCTTAGCGATTATTACCATCTGCTGGGGAGATGGAGAACGGAACACGCCCCCAAATCGCCGGGGGACGCATGGCACCCGCTGTTTGTAGAAGCCTTGCAGAAACAGGAGTATATAGGGTATCTGCTGGACACGCTGCTTACCGGCGGGGCGGAGGAAAAAGCCGATATTATCATCGGGCATGGGAAGGAGGTGGAACTGATTGGAAAAAGAATATCAGAGCTTACCGGCAGCCACAAGGAATGCACTGCAAGCCGCAGCCGACAGCCTTGTCGGTGACAAAACGGTATCCGAAGTCCGGGATATGCTGGAAGTGACCCAGAAGGGGCAGACTGCAAACACGCCGGGGAACTACCGGACAGTGTTCCTCCATGACCCGCTCTTAAAAGGGGCGTTCAGCAACAACTTACTGACCGATCAGGTGGATATTGTGAAGCCCCTCGGCTGGTATCGGGACGGGAACCGGCTGACGGATGTGGACATCCAGTATCTGGTTTTGTATCTGGAAGAACACTATGGACTGACATCGGAAAAGCGGATTGAAGGGGCAATCAAGGTCGCCGCCAATGAATACCGCTACCATCCCATCCGGGATTATTTAAACAGCCTTTCATGGGACGGGACAGAGCGGGTGCGCTTCGCTTTACACCGGTTCCTCGGCGCAGAGATAAGCGATTATAACTATGAGGTTCTCCTGCTGTTCATGCTGGGAGCTATCACACGGGTATTCAAGCCCGGCACAAAGTTTGAGGTCATGCTCTGTCTGGTGGGCGGTCAGGGAGCCGGAAAATCCACCTTTTTCCGGTTCCTTGCCGTCCGGGACGAGTGGTTCTCCGATGATTTACGCAGGCTCGATGATGATAATATCTACCGCAAGCTGCAAGGACACTGGATTATTGAAATGTCAGAAATGATTGCTACCGCAAACGCAAAGAGCATTGAGGACATCAAGGCTTTTTTAAGCCGCCAGAAGGAAACCTATAAGGCTCCTTATGAAGTCCATCCGAAAGACCATAAGCGCCAGTGCGTCTTTGCCGGTACTTCCAACACGCCGGATTTCCTGCCCCTTGACCGTACCGGCAACCGCCGGTTTCTGCCTGTTCTGGTGCAGGCGGAAACAGCAGAGGTTCACATTTTGGAGGATGAACCGGCTTCGAGGGCTTATGTCAGCCAGATGTGGGCGGAGGTCATGGAGGTGTACCGGCGGGGAGAAGGGAAGCTGAAACTAAGCGCAGGCATGGAACGGTATCTGAAAGAACATCAGAAATTATTCATGCCGGAGGACACGTTTGCCGCCCGGATTTTAAACTTCCTTGACGGATATGGAGGAAAGATGGTCTGCTCCCTGCAAATCTACTATGAAGGGCTGGGGCATCCGTCCTATGAGGAACCGAAACAGTATGAAATCCGGGACATCAATTCCGTGATGAAGAATTATGCGGCAGGCTGGAAAGCTTTTGAAAATCCCAGACATTTTCCTGCCCCTTACCACCGGCAGAAAGGATGGGAACGGGCAGCGCCTGACAACGGAGGTCAGGAAAAATCCGGTTTCCAGTTTTTACCGGAACAGGAAGCCGTCCAGCTTGGGCTGCCGGAGGAATGGCTGCAAGGGGAAAAGGCGTAGCCGGTTGTCAGCCGGTTGCCGCCCCCGTTGTCAGCCCCGTTGTCAGGGGGAGAGCCTGCAAACGGCTTATTTTAAGGATTTTTCCCTGCTGACAACGAAAGCAACGAAAAAATCAGAAAAAAAGAAATCAGGAAAGGAAACGGTATGCCGGGGATTGTGTACGGGGTTTTTAAACGCCCGTTGTCAGACTTCGTTGTCAGGCTCCCACCCAACCGGCAGACCGCACGCAGCACCCGGACGGCAACGCTCCGGGTTATTTTATGGAGGTAAATGCCTATGGCAGAAACAAAGCAGAGCAGCTATCCGGCAAAGGCGCCGGAACCGGAACGGAAGCGCAGGGGCGTCCGGTTCATCGTCTCCCGTGAGTTTGCAGGCAGCCAAACCATGCAGCAAGCCTTTGAGCAGCTTATTGAGCGGCAGACCTGTGAACGGTTTGAGGAATGGATGGGGCAAAAAGCCAGTTAAAAGGCTAAAATCCGGCGAAAAACAGTTGAAAGGACGGCGGGGGCATGGTACTATAATAGTATCGTGTCCCTGTTCGTAGAAGGAGAACACTATGAACAGGAATAAAAAAATAGTCAAAAAAGTAACCGCCCTCTATTGCAGGATTTCCCTTGACGATGGCAACGCAAACGAGAGCATGAGCATTTCCAACCAAAAGCTCCTGCTCAAAGATTATGCTGAAAAGAACGGTCTGCTCCCCTATGAATACTATGTGGACGATGGCTACACGGGGCGTAATTTCAACCGCCCTTCGTTTAAACGCATGATTGCCGACATCGAAGCCGGGAAGGTTGGCTGCGTCATTACCAAAGACCTTTCAAGGCTTGGCAGAAACTATATTGAAGCGGGCGGCTATATCGAAGTCTTTTTCCCAAAACACAATGTAAGATATATTGCCGTCACGGACGGCGTGGACAGCCTGACCCGTCAGGAAATGGACATCACGCCCTTTAAAAATATCCTGAATGATATGTATAGCCGGGATATTTCCAAAAAGGTGCTGGCTGGACGCATGACCCGCTCCCGTCAGGGAAAGTTTTGCGGAGGTCAGCCGCCCCTCGGTCTGATGCGTGATCCGGCTGACCGGGGGCATCTGGTGCTTGACCCTCAGACCGCCCCCACAATCCGAAAGATATATGACCTTGCTTTAAACGGCTGGGGCTGTATGCGGATTGCAAAGCAGCTCATGGAGGAAAAAATCCCTATCACACGGGTAAAAAGCAATACGGCTTGTGATGTCAATTATTATTCGTGGGGGAGCGCAAGAATCAGCCATATCCTGCGGAATCCTTTTTATAAGGGCGCACATCTGGTTTGCCGGACACACCAAAAAGGAATCCGCTCCGGCACTGTGGACACCATCCCCCGCAAGGATTGGGAGGTCATAGAGGACTGCCATGAAGCCATTGTAAGCCCGGAAGATTGGGAGAAGGTACAGGAACTGATTGACCGCCGCCCTCCTATCATGCAGGGGAACGCCTGCCCCTTTTACAACCTGTTCCACGGTATGGTTTACTGCGCTACCTGCGGCAAATCCATGCAGGCACGCTATGAAAAGGTCGGAAGGACAGGGAAGAACCGGTTTACCGGTAAGGAACGGGAACCGATTGACAAGGCGTATTATATCTGCCAGACCTATAACCGGCTGGGGAAGGATGCCTGCACCAGCCACAAGATAGAAGCAAGGGACTTGTATAACCTTGTGTTGAAGGATATTCAGGAATTGGCGGAAATGGCGCTGAAGGATGCAGACGCTTTCTACCGGCGGCTGTGCAGCCGCATGGAACGGAGGTATTTGTCGGACGCTTCCGAAATGGAGAAGGAACGGGAACGGCTGGAAAAGCGGAATCAGGAGATTGACGAAATGTTTTTAAATCTCTACACCGACAAGGCAAAAGGAATCCTGTCAGAACAGCGTTTTTTAAAGCTGACGGCGGCGATGGAAAAGGAGCAGGAGGAAAACCAGAGCCGCATAAAGGATTTATCCCTTCTCCTGCACCGTTCCAACGAACAGGAAAACGATGTACGAAGCTTTATCCGGGAAATCCGCCGGTACGCAGCGATTCAGGAACTGGATGAAACTGTCCTGAACCGCCTTATCAGCCGGATTCTGGTAGGCGAGATAAACAAGGTTGATGGCGAAAAGGTTCAGGAAGTCAAAATCATCTATAACTTTGTCGGGGAAATACCGGCGGCGCAATAATGACAGCAGCCCTTCTTCCATTCCGGGAGAAGGGTCTTTTTTTCGGGCATGGAAAAAGCCGGGGCTTTTATTCTCCGGCTTCCGGGATAAATTCCAGATGTTCCAACGCATAGCGCAGAGCCATGCACATAAGTTCATTGCGGGAGCGGTCGCTTTTAGCTGACAGTTTATCAAATTCCTCCTGCAATTCCCTGTCTATCCGAAGCGTCATCACTACGGATTTATCTTCCTTTCTGTCCGGCTTCTTCTGCCTTACCACAAACTTATCCGCCATGTTACACCTCCGTATTACAAATATGCAATCATTATAGACGATTTTTCTTGACTTTTATATATCACATGATAGAATACAAATATGTAATACAAAACTATAATACAAAACAAGGAGGATGGACAAATGAAAAGTGTACTGGAACAGCTTTATGACGGGGAAATCTACCCAGCCGAACAGGTCAATGTCAGGACGGAAGGATACCAGAAAATGCGCCGGGAGCATTACAGCCACTATGAGGATTTCATCGAACAGCTAAAAGCATTTAACCCGCCGCTTAGCGAACGCTTTATAGAGATTATGGACGAGCAGCTTGACGCACTCCCGCTTGAGACAGCAGAAACCTTTATTTTCGGTTTCCGGCTTGGGGCAAAGATTATATTGGAAGTGCTTGAGGACAGGTAAAAGAAATGAGGAAGGCAGCCGTGGGCGGGAAGCGGCTGCCTTTCCTGTCTGTAATAAAAAATATTTCAAAGCCGGGAGTAATGGATTCTTTATTCCGGTATAAATAATTCTTCCACTGTAACGTGTAATTCCCTTGCAAGATTCAATGTTACGATTTTTTTATAATCTCTTCCCGGATTGTTTTTAATTATCCAGAATCATTTTTTCATCAATCTTAGAAAAAATAAAAGGAATACTGTATTTATATTGTTTGCCGTTATCATAATCAGATAATGTCAGGGTAATTGTATCTTCTCTTATTTTTTCATCTTTAGGAACTGTATAAGTAAAAGACATAGCGGATAAATCGGATATTGTTCCATTTGCCGCAGAAACAGTATAATCCCAATTTTCTATGTCCGCAGTAATAATTACAGTTGTTTCTTTTTCTTTTCCCATTTCTAAAGTGGGTTTATCGATTTGCACTTTAAATGGCGAAGATGCCAATGTATCTTCAGTTATTTCAACAGTCTCGCTATTGTTTATGTTTTCTGTAGTTACTTTTGGTTCTTGAATAGATTCAGTGTTTTCTCCATTCGCGTTTGTATCTAAAGTATTTTGGGAACACGCACAAAAAAACAAGGAGCATAATGTCAATATTGCCACCGCTTTATTTACTTTCATATTCGTCCTCCTGAAATCAAATGTTTTTCAATCCTACAAAGATTTTACTTTATTGGAGCATATCTGGTTGTTGAAATAAGTTTAACATATCTATGAACAATCTACAACGTATTTCCTCTTACATGCGAAAAAACCGAATTTACCACTTGACAAGATAGCAAAGATGTTATAATCCCAGAAGAACGTAGAAGGGAGAAAGATTCATGCCGCACATTCTTATCACCGATGATGATCCGCACCTGCGCCGCCTGGTACGTACCTATGCAGAACTGGAAGGCTTCGAATGCACGGAGGCCGGAGACGGAGCTGCCGCGGTCACTGCTTTAAAGCAAAGTACCTTTGACCTGGTGCTTTTGGATGTCATGATGCCGGGACCGGACGGCTTTGAAACCCTCGAAGCCATCCGCGGCTTCAGCCAGGTACCTGTCATCATGCTGACTGCACGAAATGAAGAATATGATAAGTTAAACGGATTCCGGCTCGGCGTCGATGACTATGTTGCAAAGCCATTCAGTCCCAAAGAGCTGATGGCCCGCATCGGAGCCGTGCTGCGCCGCATCCAGGTCCATACATCAGCACCTGTCACAAAAGAGCTTGCCTTTGGCGGACTTTCCATTTTCCCGGATTCCCGGATCGTCACATTAGACGAAAAGAAGATCTCTCTGCCGCCCAAGGAATTTGACCTGCTCTACAAGCTGGCACAGAACGAACATATCGTCCTGAGCCGCGACAAACTGCTAGAGACCGTATGGGGGTACCGGTACTGCGGGGATGCCCGCACCGTAGACACACACATCAAGTCCCTGCGGGAACACATCGGCCCTTACCGGAAGCTGATCCAGACTGTATGGGGAGTGGGGTATAAATTTGAAAAAACAGATGAAAATTAGACTTTCTGCCCTGAAAAACCGGATGGTTTTCCGGCTCTGGGCCTTTATGATGATCCCGGTCATGTTCGGGATCGGCTTTATGTGGGTGGTACAGATTTTTCTGTTTGAACAGAATTACGCGAATGCCGCCGTTAACGAAGCTCTGAACCGGCTTTCCCCGGTCATGGAGGATTTGCGTACCCGCGATATCGGAGAGGATGAAAAGCTCTTATCCTTTATCAGCCACATCGGCGGAGAGCTTCTCCTGGTCTCTGAGGACGGCACCCTCATCAAAATGTACTCCTCCGGCCACCTGGTGCAGCCACAGGAATGGGAGCGTAAACTCAACGATCCGGAGATGACCCGCCAGAAGCCTGATTTCAGGGAGCTGCTGGCCGGCCGCCCCTACCGGCACATTGAGCGGATGCACGGAAAGATCATCGGCTATGAGCTTGGTTTCCCGGTCACCTGCAACGGAGAGCATAACTATCTGATCCTGCGCAACGCCCTGATGACCCGGGCCGTTTTAAACCTGAACCGTTCCCAGCTCATCATTCTGAGCATTCTTCTGACCGGCATCGCATCGGTACTGGCTGCAGTCCTGTCCAGACAGTTTTCCCGTCCCATCTTTCAGATCAAAAGTGCGGTGGACAAGCTGACCGAAAACGACTTTTCTATCGGCCCGGATCTGGAACGCCAGGACGAGCTCGGGCAGCTGTCCCAATCCGTCGGGCAGCTGCGGCTGGCCTTACAGCGGCTGGATATTCTGCGCCGGGAGGTCATCGCCAACGTCTCCCATGAGCTGCGCTCCCCGTTAGCTCTCATCACCGGCTATGCGGAGATGGTGCGGGACATCACCTGGAAAGATGACGAGCTGCGCAATGAAAATCTGAATCTCATCATCAGCGAGTCCAACCGCATGAGCGAGATGGTAAACGACATTCTCGACTATTCCCAGTTTTCCGCCGGCTACAGCAGCTTAAAGAAGGAATGGTGCGATTTACGGGATATCGTAACAGCTGAGCTGACCCGCTGCAGACAGGCAGCTGCCGAGCATGGCATCACGCTGACACTGCTGGTGACAGAGAAGACCTCTGATCAAAGGTCATCTGCTCCGGCTGATGATGCGCAATCCTCCTGGCCGTTTTTCTTTGAGATTGATGCCCTGAAAATGAGCCAGGTCATGCGCAACCTGCTAAACAATGCCATCAACCACACACCGGAAAATCAGGAAATCCGGATCTGTCTGACTCCGCAGCCGGCTGCGCGTTTTCAGGAGCTTGCCGGCGCACCAATCCTGACTGGCGATACAGCCTCCTTCACCGGCAACACATCGGCAAAAGCAGCCTTTTCAGTTTCCTGCTGCCTTGTCGAGGTCATCAATCCCGGCGAGCCGATTCCGGCGGAGAACCGCGCTATCATCTGGGAGCGCTACCAGCGCAGCCAGCACCAGAACGGGCGCAGGCTCGGAACCGGTATCGGCCTTTCCATCGTCAGCACGATCCTAAAGGCACATCAGATGCTGTACGGAGTGGACTGCCAAAATGGTTATAATGATTTCTGGTTTTTATGCCGTTGAATGATTTCTTTCATGAAACGGTCTGCCGCATCCACAGCCTCCGGTGTCCAGAACTCGGAACCGCCGTGGTCCGCGCCGTCCACCAGATACAGCGTTGCTTCTTTTCCGCATTCCTTTAACTTCTTATATAAACGCACACTCTGATAGGGACTCACCTTGCGGTCCTTCGTTCCGTGCATGATCCACACAGGCGGGAGCTTGGTCTCCGGGCGGATATAAGTCACAGCCGTTGCCCGGGCTGCAAGCTCCGGATGCTCTCTTAAGTTTGCGCCCATCTCCATGCCCTCCGGGCTGGTCTCCAGATGATGCTCCAATGTATCCGGGAAATCATCCATCTCCGTCATGCTTACCGCACCGTAGTAATCCAGGATTCCCATGACATCTGCAGATACTCCCGGATATACGGAGGCATCCAGCCAGGGTTCCTGATCCGCCAGAGCTGCAAACACGGCGGTATGGCCGCCTGAGGAACAGCCGCCCAGGAAAAAGTTTTCCCCGTCCAGATGGTAATCTGCCGCATGCAGTCGCATAAAGCGGACTGCATTTCTGGCATCCTGGATCGGTGCCGGGAAATGGGCAATTCCGGAATGACGATACTGCACCACAGCTACCACATATCCGCGAGCAGCCAGTCTCGCATAATGCGGACAGCTCTTATACACATCCTGTACGCCCCAGGCAGACCCCTGCACAAATACAAAACATGGATGAAGCTTTTCCGGTTCATTTCTGGTATACGGCTCCAGAATCTGAAGCACCAGTGTATGACCGTCCACTTCTGCATACGGAATATCATGCCAATGGTAAACTCCCGGCTCGTCTCCGGTGGTCGGGATATGGACTGCCCCTTCCACCTCTTCGGTCAGTCCCGGATATTCGTCATATTCCCACGCTTTTACTTCCATCTTTTTTATTCTCCTTTCTACTGCTGCCGTCCCTGCCTATACCTGGGCCTTCAGCATCTGCATACTGGTCATACGCAGGGAATGCTCCTTCGGGATCTGTTCCTCCGGTGCTTCCAGGTCAACCAGCTTCAATGCTCCAAACGGGCAGGCCTTTACGCAGGCCGGAAGCAGCCCCTGGTGTACCCGCACATAGCAGCCGTCACATTTGATCATCTTTCCATTTTCTCCGAAGGAAGGAATTCCGTATGGACAGGCCATGGCACAGCTGTGACAGCCAATACAGTTTGTGGTATCATAAACCGTAAGATTCGTCTCCGAGTCTTTCCTGAGACAGGCACTCGGACAGCCGGTGATGCAGGGCGCATCTTCACAGTGCATACAAGCTAAGGAGAGCCGGTGATAACTGACACTGTTATTTTTTTCAAGTTCCATATCGAAAATATTACGGTATGGGCGCTGTCCTTCCCTGACTTCATAATCATTCTGATCCATGCAGGCTACCGCACAGGCACCGCAAGCCACACATTTGCTCAGATCGAGATCGATCGCGTATTTTTTCACTGCTGCACCTTCTTTCTCATTCCACAGCGCGTGGAATTGTATGCCGGAAAGCCGGAATAAGGATCCACATGCGTACCGGACATCAGGGAATTGACATCTGCCTCCGAATATCCATGATAGAAAAAGACCACAGATTTTGGAACCTTATGACTCGGCATAGCCTTCACGCAGATACAGCCGCGTTCCGTATAAAGTTCCATGTCATCTCCGGCTTCAATGCCCAGTTCCTTTGCATCCTCCACAGACAGCTCCGCTGTCGGATCCGGTCTTAAGCTGCGCGCCCATTTTACCTTGTGCAGGCGGGAATGGATCGCGTTCGGAATACGCCCGCCGGAACAGAGTCGGTACGGATAAAGCTCCGGATCTGCCTCATCAAGCGGCTCACAGTAGGTCGGAAGCGGATCCAGATGCCATTCCGGATGGGAGGCGATCAGCTCCGAATACAGTTCAAACTTTCCGGTCGGAGTCAGAAGTCCCCGCTCCAGATGCTCACCCGGTGCAGATTTTTTTACATTCGGTACCTTAATCGGAACATCACTGTTCTTCAGTTCCTCCACGGTAATGTCAAGATCACGGAGAATGAATTCCAGGTTTTTCTCATAACCGGCTTCCAGCTCCTCATCGCCCAGACCAAGCTTTTTCGCCAGCTCCGCGATGATCTCCGTATCGGATTTACTCTCTCCCACCCGGTCAATGGCCGGTTTCGTATACCAGGCATAGCAGCCCGGATAGGTTTCCAGCTCACCGCGCTCATAGGAGGTGCAGACTGGAAGAACGATATCCGCCAGCATCGCGGTATCTGTCAGGAACAGATCTGTATCCACGAAGTAATCCAGTTTCAGCAATGCCTGTTTCACATACTGGTCATCCGGCAGCATCCGGTAATTCATGCCCATGGCAAACACGGCCTTTACCGGATACGGCTTTTCTTCCATGATCTGTCTTGCCAGATCGACACACTGCATTTCCTTTTCCATATAATACCACAGCGGGAAACGCCCGGCGCCTACCGCCGGCTTTGCGTGCTCCGGCTCTGTCACCTCAGCAAATTCCTCATCCCGGGTCACAAATCCGGCCATCTGGTGCGTAAAGCTGTGAAGACCCGGAAGCTGGCCGCCTACCCGGTCATAATTGCCGGTCAGTGCCAGAAGCGCCATGATCGCACGATAGTTCTGGAAGCCGTTTTTGTGATGCGGGATCGGAGCGCTGTTTTCATTGATACACATGGAGCCGCTCTCATGAATCATACGACAGGCCGCAAGCACCTGCTCATACGGCACGCCGGTCAGACCTTCAATGCTGCTTTCGTTAAACTGCTTTGCATACTCTTTGTATTCCGCAAAGCCGTGTACATACTTTTCAATATAATCAGAATCGATCCAGCCCTGTTCGATGAGAATATTTCCCATGCAGAGTGCCAGAGCCCCATCAGTGCCCGGATAAGGGCGAAGATACAGATCACACAGACGCTCCACGGCCGGGGTGATCTTCGGATCAATGATGATGACCTTCATGCCCTTTTCGCGGCGTTTTTCAATCGCAGTTGCCTTGGCATATCCGGAAAAATACGGATTCATAGCCCAGCCTAAATACAGATCTGTATGCGCCATATCCGGACGCGCCAGCTGTCCGGACGCCGTTTTCCAGGCCATCCATCCGGCTGTCATACAGGTACTGGATTCCGTGCCGAAATTCATGGTTCCAAAGGAATGTGCCAGACGCCGCAGCCACGGACGGTACCACTTATTATAGCCACCGAAAAACGCCACTGCATCTGCTCCGTATTCTGCCTTGATCCCATTTAACCGGGAAGCGATCTCATCATAGGCCTGTTCCCAGGTGATCGGTTCAAATTTTCCTTCTCCCCGCTCGCCAACCCGCTTCAGCGGAGTCTGGATCCGGTCCTCCCGGTAAGCAAACTGACGACCGGAAAGTCCCTTCACACACATGCGTCCCTTACTCTGCGGATGCTCGTCCATCCCCTCAAGCTTGACCATCCTGCCGTCCCTGACGTAGGCATTTACACCGCAGTTATTGGCCGGACTGCAGATTGCGCACACCGTATGGCAAATCCGGATCCCGGTTTCCTCACACGGAATTTTTGCTTTGATTAATGCTTCTAAACTATCCATGTAATTTCTCCTCAATCTCATCAATGAATGCTTCCGACAGACCAGCCTTCTGAAGCATAGCCCTCTGGTAATCCGGAAGGACAAACTCTTCTCCCGCAAACAGCCGCAGCATATAATTTTTCACGATACCGCTAATCCGGTAATTGTCCAGGATATTGGCACCCACGATCCGTTTTCCATCCAGCACCAGGCGTACATACAGGCTGTCTTCCAGGCTTCCGTACTCCAGCACCTCCCCCGTCAGACGGTTATCACCAAAGCCGATAAAATCCATGTTCATAAAATGTGTGATATTATGCAGGATGTTTCCGTGATACGCGACATCCTGACCTGCCATATTGGCTCCTGCCGTCTCGCCCTGTCGGTTGGCATTGGCCCAGAGGCCGATGATCTGATTCTGCCCGCTCTCCAGGTTGTTTCCCTCACAGCAGTCTCCGGCTGCATACACACCTGGAACTGAGGTTTCCATATGATCGTTGACCGTAATACCGCGGACGATTGCCACCTCATCCTTCACAGGATCCGTGATGGCTCTTGTGCCAATGCAGAGTCCTACAATATCTGCCGGAATCCGGCTTCCATCTGTCAGTACGGCGATTTTCTGCCCATCCTCCTGCTCCATGTGGTCGATCGTTGCTCCGAATTTCAGATGAACGCCCTGAGCCTCAACCCGCTTTTCAATCTCCGCGGACACCTCCGGATAAGCTGCCAGCGGAAAAATATGAGGTGCCAGATCTAAAAGCCAGGTTTCAATGCCAAATTTATGCAGCACCTCCACCACCTTGATTCCGGCCATGGATGCACCGATCACAACAGCATGGCGGACATTCTTCTGTTTCAGACGTTCTTTGAAGCGGATGGAATCCTCCACCGTCCGCATCAGGAAAGCATCCTCCGGATCAAGTCCCTTCACCGGCGGTGCAAACGCACGCGCACCGGTCGCGATCAGAATCCGGTCATACTGCTTTGTCTTCTGCTTCGTTTCCACCAGATGCTCTTTTGCATGTACCCGGATGACCGGCTCCTGAATCAGGTGAAACGATATCTCCTTCCGGATCTGATCCAGATCCCCAAACGGAAACAGGCCGTCAAACTCCAGCTTTCCAAACGCATAGTAGGTTGTCAGCATCGGATTGTACGGTGCCCGGCTGGTATTGCTGTATACATCGATCTCCCCCTCCTTATCACAGGTGCGGATCGCTTTAACCGCATGATAACCTGCCGTGCCGAATCCTAACACAGCATAGTTCATGTTTTTCCTCCTCTCAAATACCGAAAAAGCCACTGAAATCCAGTGACTTATCCGATTATCTTTTTTCAGATTTTCAAGTCCTTTATTGTGCGCTCTGCTGTTCCAGCTTTGCTTTCACATTCTTATAACGGATCAGCATGATGATGATGGAAACCAGAATGAAGAGACCGATATACAGGTAATGCTTCGGCTTCAGACTGGAGAGGCTTACAAAGGAAGTAACAATGGTGACTGCCAGGCATACGCAAAGAACTGCATGCAGCTTCTTTGGTTCTATATGCAATACAGACTTTTCATAAGCCTCCGGGAACAGACTCGGAAGTCTCCAGCATGCACAGATCGTAAACAGGCCGGTCAGCTTGCTGCATCCGGTACCCATGTTGGAAATATCAGTGGTATCCATGCCGGTTAAGATCGGGATCAGGCCGACAACAAAGAAGAAGAATAACAGCAGAACCGGAGTTCCGTTTTTATTTTCCTTTGCGCAGATTTCCGGAAGCCATCCATCCATGGCAGCTCTCTGAAGAGAACGAGTAGTCCAGGACAGGGTTCCGTTCAGGGTTGTTAACAGGGCGAACCATGCACCGCCGATAACAAAAAACAGATAAACCGGTGCAGGGAATACTTCTTTTGCTACAACCGAAATATTGACACCTGCTACCTTGTCTAACGGAAGCACGCAGGCAGCTACAATACCGACAAATGCATAAAAGATCGCAACGATCGCGGTGGAAAGGATCATGGCTTTCGGAATATTCTTTCCCGGATTTTCGATTTCTCCGCCATTCTCAGCCAGGAAGCTTGCGCCGCCACATGCAAAGGACAGAAGCGTTGCGCCCTGCAGGAAGTTTTTCAGGCCGTGAGGCATGATGTTGGATGCGGAAAATTCCAGTGCAGACCAGTCAACCTTCGGAAGACCGAATACGATATAAATGAACAGGGAAATCAGAAGCAGGGAAACCATCACCTTCTGAACCTTCGCAGAGGTTTTCAGACCGATCAGGTTTACGATCACTGCCGCAGTCAGGGCGCCAACCGCAACCACGGTCTGGTTTACTGACGGAAAGATCACGCCAACATAGCTTGCAAAGCCGATTGCGAACGTGGATACCAACACCTGCTGCAAAATAAACATCAGAAGAAATACAAATGCGATCCTCGGCCCCAAAAGCTTCTTGGCGTACACATAGCTTCCGCCGGTCGCCGGCATACTGGAAGAAAGCGTAGCCATCGGGATCAGGCTGATCAGTGAGATGATCGCTGCAAGAAAATATCCGTACGGAGCGCCGTGTCCGGTCAGTCCGATTACGATTGCTGTCAGTACAAATACACCGGAACCTACGATCTGGCCAATACAAAAGCCCATGCAGTCCCAAAAATTCAGTTTTTTCGTTTCCATATGTTATAGCCCTCTTCTCCAGTCTGATACAAACTGTACCAGCTTTTCCATACCCTCTTCGAGCGTTTTGCGCGGACAGCCAAAGTTGAACCGTAGAAAATGCTCTCCGTCTCCGCCATAGGAAGTACCGCCTCCCACTGCAATGCCATAATGATCCGCCAGTGTTTTCTGGATCTCATCGGAGGTCATTTCCAGTGCGCTGCAGTCCAGCCACATCAGATACGTTCCTTCCGGCTTCACCGGTTTGATCTCCGGCGCGTGCACGGCAAGATAATGAATGATAAACTCTGCATTTTCTGTCAGATACGCATTCTGCTGGTCCACCCACTCATCACCATAGGTGTAGCAGGCCTCGATTGCTGCGTTAGACAGGCAGTTCGGGCTCATAAGCCATGCTTCCCGAAGAGATGCCTCCTGTCTCTTTTTGTATTCCGGATTCGGAATGATGCTGCAGGATGAGTGCAGACCGGCCATATTGAAGGTCTTGCTGATTGCAGTGTAAACGATCATCCTGTCATATACGTCTGCAAAGCAGGCTGCCGAGGTATACTGATTGCCGTAGAGGGCCACATCACCGTGGATCTCATCGGAGAACAGCCATACCGAATATTTTCTGCACAGCATGACCACCCGTTCCACCTCATCCCGCGTCCAGACACGTCCGACCGGGTTATGGGGATTGCAGAATATCATGGCTTTTACCCCACCGGCCAGCTTCTTTTCGAAATCTTCCCAGTTAATGCTGTAGCGTCCATCCTGATAGATCAGCGGACAGTCTACCTCTTTTCGCTCCTGGGTGCGGATCGCCACAAAAAACGGATCATACACCGGTGTAAAGACAAGCACCTGATCTCCCGGCTCTGTAAAGCCTCTGATGGAAAACCAGATGGATGTCACAACACCTTCTGACGGTGAAAATGCCTCCACCGGAAGATCCACATGATGACGGCGCTGATACCATGCCCGGACTGTCTCATTGGTCCGTTTTCCGGTTGACGTATAGCCAAACAGCGGATGTTCCAGACGCTTCTGAATTGCAGTCACGGCCTCCGGAAGTGTTCCGAAATCCGTATCTGCAATCCAGAAAGGGATCAGCCCAGTCGGAACGCCAAACTTAAACTGACGATCCCATTTAATGGAATCAGTATCCACACGATCCCAAACCTTATCAAAATCGTATTTCATTTTGTACCTCCACCCCTTAAAGGTTTTATGTTCCATTTTTCCGGAAAGCCGGGCCCTGGTTCTCTGAAAAAATATCACCTGTTTTAACGGCAGAATTCTTCGAAATAATGCTGATACGTCTCATAGATCCAGTCGCAATGCTGAAGCATGTAAAAGAATGCATATTCCGGATCATGGTCTTTGACTGCCTTCAGAATATTTCCATGCTGCTTTCGCATTTCTGCCTTGTAGGATTCCTGCCGCACCGGAACGATCAGCGGAAGTGCCGTGATCGCATTGGACGGCGGCACCGTTGCTTCCCAGATCTGCTTCATGAGCGGATTTCTCAGAATTTCCCACAGACAGCCGTGGAAAGACTGAAGACCGGTTCCCTTCCGGATCCGGATAGATGGCTCTGCCTGCTCGTCAATCTCAGAATCATGCTCGAATGCATATTCCAGCTGACGGATATCCTGCTCTGTTGCCATGATGGCCGCCTGCTTTGCGATAGAAGGCTCGATCACACGTCTGGCCAGAGTAGACTGTTCAAACAAATGCCAGTAGGTTTCTGCCTGATCCCGGAGTTCGCCCGGATCCAGAATGCTTTTCCAGTCCACCGCGACGATGCTGCCCTTTCCCTTCCGGGTTTCAATGATGCCGCTGTCGCTGAGCATTTTCAAAGCCTGCCGGACTGTAACACGGCTGACTCCCATCAGCTCCATAAGCTCCTTCTCACTTGGAATCAGATCTCCCTTTTTGTATTCTCCGCTCCGCACAGAATCCTTAATGCGGTTAAACACCTGTTCATACAGTGGATTACTTGATAATTTGTTCACAATATTCTCCTTCTTCATCTCCTGTATGCTGTTCTTAGCATACAACATGTAATATAATAAGTCAAGTTGTTATTGGCATTTTTCTTGTTAATCCTCGATTTATTTCTGTTTTTTTGTTTCTTTTTACCATTAACGTTGTATTCGATGCGTTTTTTCTTTGTTTTTTCCGTCAATGCATAAGATTCTTAACCAACATGTATTAATACATGTTTTTCGGTATCGTTATTTTTTATAAATATATCGGTAAAAAACAAGAACGCAGCCGCAGACCTTGGTCAGTCTGTCCTGCGTTCCTGTATTCTCAGCGTTTTAATTTTTCACGTTCCTGGTCAATGAGACTTTTTGTGGCATCCGCCGACTTCCCAAGCACCTCAGCCAGAAGCTCCTGTGGGATCGTCGGTGCATAATAAAATCCCTGCTGGTATACGCAGCCAAACTTTTTCAGAATGTCAAGCTGACGCTGTGTTTCCACACCTTCCGCGATCAGGCGTTTGCCAAGCTTTTCGGATGCCCGGATCAGGCATTCCACGATTGGTTCCGATCTCGGATCACTTTCCAGCTGCCACATAAACATACGCTCAAACTTCAGTGTATCCACCGGAAGCTCCAGAATCTTGCTGATTCCGGAATAGCCGGAGCCAAAGTTATTCAGGATCAGTTCAACTCCAAGCTCCTTCAACTGCTGCATCACAATCTCCAGGATGACCGGATCCATAGCCAGCGCATATTCATCAATCTCGATCGCCAGCTTTCCGGATGGGATCTGGTATGTCTCGATCATGCGCCGGACCGTATCCACAAAATTCTCCTGAAGGAGCAGCACCGGAGAAACCGCAATTGCAATGGACTCATATTCCACGCCCTTTTTCTCCAGTTCTGCAATTGCCTGTGCTACCCGTTCCAGGGCATAGTATTCCACGCTGCTGATCTGGCCGGTATCCTCCGCGATCGGTACAAACTCCGCACTTCCTACCATGCCGATGTCCTTTACAAACATGCGCATATAATATTCTGCACGGACAAAACATTTTTCTTCTGTGTTGTAGGTCGGACGGAAGCGGATCTCCAGCTCATGATTTTCCAGTGCTGTGCCGATATAACGGGCGATCGCCTGCTTGCGCAGATATGCTGCATGGAGTTTTGAATCGTATACTGCATACTGGTTGCTTCCGCTTTCCTCTGCCTTGCTGACAGCCAGATCCAGATATTTTAACAGATCATCTGTATTTCCCGTATAACCGGGGTAAGAGCAGACACCGATCTGACAGGAGCACATGCAGTCTGTCCCGCCGATCTTCCAGCTCTGGGAAAAGCGGTTCAGGATTTCCTCAACAAGCCGTACAGCCTGTCCCTGCGTTCTGTTTCTCAGGATCGCGATAAATTCCACGCCGACATAGCGGTAAACCGTGCAGCCTGTCTCTTCCCGAAGATATTTCAAAATTTCCTTTAACAATGCTTCACAGTAGGAAAAGCCGAACAGCTCATTCATGCGCTTGAAATTTTCGATATAAAACTTCAGGACCACGCCCTGTCCGTCACCGGATAACGCACGCTCCAGCTGACGGCGGCAGACCATGCGATCGCCGCTGACTTCATTTTCTTCTATGTTGTCCGCATCCGGAAGCGGTTCTGCACTCAGTCCGTTTCTCTTTTCTGCTGAAGCATACTCCGTTTCCTGTTTCTTCTTTCCAAATAATCCCACAATACGTTCCTCCTCTCAACTGTCTGTTTACTTGCACTGCTCTGCTGCCGTGTCACGGTCCAGCTGTGTCAGCTTCTCTACGATCTCCCTGCAGATTTCTTCCGGATTTTTGCCATCGGTTGCTACCGTAACATCTGCAGCTGCCTCATAAAGCGCGCGGCGTTTTTCCTGCAGTCCGGCAATAAAATCCACGTTCATGTGGTCATTCAGGATCGGACGCTCAGTGCTGTCCTTGACACGATTGTAAACGGTTTCCGGTGTCGCAGTCAGAAGCACGACACGGCCATGCTTCTTCATGTGATCCTTGTTATCTTCCCGGACCACCACACCACCGCCGCAGGAAACAATGGTCTGCTTGCTCTTCTGAAGCTCGATCAGCGTGTTGCACTCCAGATTCCTGAAATACACCTCACCGTATTCCGCGAAAATCTCAGAAATAGACATCCCCTGCTTATCGACGATCAGCTGATCCATCTCCACATAGTTCATCTCCAGCTGACGCTTCAGTTCCTTGGCAATGGTGCTCTTTCCTGCACCCATAAACCCGATCAGGAAAATATTGTAGTTAAACAGAGCCTTTGCCTGAATCTTTCGGCTGTTCTTCACAATGTATTTGAAGATATTCAGGATCTCCTCCTCAAATACATTATCTCCCAGCTTCTGCTTCAGGTTATCCTCCTGCTTTTTTTCCTGCTCCGGCTGCAGGATCGGGATACCATTCTGCTTCTTATAAGCAATGATCTCCTGAATGCATTCCATGCGGTCTACCAGCTGCTTGATGATAATGTCATCACATACTCCGATTTTTTTGCGGATTTCCTCGATTCTGTCATCCATTCTGTTGTCCATTACACTTTCTCCTCTTCCGGTCCCAACCAGCGTACGTGTCACCGTGCTGCCTTCATTGTAGCATGTTCTGCTGATTCTGACTATATGATAATATCGTAGTAATACAGGCCCATAAACAGTAAGATTCCGGATATCCTGCCAGATACCCGGAATGTACTGTATGTTTTATGCAATTATATCAACAGTTTGCAAAACACGCAATAGTTTATCGCTTTAAAGTGTTAATTTTATGATATCTGCAATGCAGGCATGCCGGTCACTCTCTTATTTTTTTGACGGCAGAAATGTGATCACGATGCCGGAGCAGATCAGAACCGCCCCCACAACAAACTGCCATGTGATCACCTCATGAAGAAGCAGCACACCGAGCACCGCGGAAACCAGAGGCTGCAGCGGATAAAACATCGAGCAGGTGCTGGCGCTGAGCAGCTGCAGGCTCTTATTCCAGCAGGTATGCGCCACGGCAGTGCCAAACACTGCCACAAACAGACAGGCAAGAAGGGCAACTGCTGTCGGATGACTCTGTGTCAGGAATACATTTTCCAGAACTGCAGCCGGAATATTGAACAGCAGTGCAATGCACATGCCGTACAGAGCAATCTGCACCGGATCATAATAGCCGGAGATTTTGCGGATAGAAACCGATGCCGCAGACCACAGTATCACAGCACCGGCAGAAAGCAGGATTCCCAGCGGATTGATCTGCATGCTTCCATTGCCCAGTATAATGTAAACACCGATCAGGGACACCACAATGCTGAGCACATTTTTCCAGGTGATCTTTTCCTTCAGAAAGACTGCTGCCAGGATAGAGATCATAACCGGATTTAAGGAATTGATCAGAGATGCCAGAGAGCCTGACAGAAGCGCGGTGCCTCCGAGCTGAAGAATGATCGCGGCAAAATAGCCGAGTCCGCCTAAAATCAGCAGATATGGCCAGTGCTCCTTCGCTATCTTCTTATGACCGCCCTTCCACTTCAAAATTCCGTACAGACAGACTACCGATACGAGATAGCGGCAGAACGACACCGTAACCGGCCCCATTACCGCAAGCGCATATTTGCTCACGACATAAATACTTCCCCAGCAAAAAAAGGTGATTAATAAATAAAGATATCCTGCATTGCGTTTCATGGTATGGTTCCTTCCTCTTTTTCCTTTGAATGTCATATAGCCGTTCAGCTCATAGCTGAACGGCTTTGTTGTTTTTTACTGTAATGATAAAATCTGAAAATTCTCTGCTTCTTTTCCAAGCTGGCAAACAAGTCTTCTCATATCGGACTGCTTTAAATTTCCATGCAGCTGTATAGTCACCTGCTGCTCATTGCCCTGACTTTTTAATTCCATATGATCGATTGGGATCTCATTTAACCGGATCATATTCAGATACAGGTTCAGACTGCTTTTTTCCCGGTGATCGGTAAAGCTTACTGTAATCTGCTCATGAGAAACATGCTCATCCAGGCCGGCCTGCTTTAGAGCCTCAGCAATTACCTGCTCCTGCATTTCTGTCAGGATTCCGTACTGGTATCTGCGGCAGACACTCATCAGGTGACGAAGAAACATTTCATATTCTCTTTTCACGCTGACATCCACATCGCCTGTACGCTTTAAAATAATCTCATTCTCCCGGTCCGGCACAAACACATCAGAACCGTTTTCTGCCTTTGCAGCAGCCACATGTTCCGCACATGCCATCCGTTCTAAAAACAGCGGTTTGATCTGGGTATCCACGCAGTCAATCATCTTCCGCACTTCTTCTAATGTCATTCTTAACCTCCATTTCGCATCGGCACATTTTCCAATTTTACACCAAGGCACCCTGTTTTTTCAAGACTCTCTGGATATGTTCTATATTTACAGTACCATCCAGGGCCTGACAGGCTGCACCGACACCCGCCGCATGACCTGTTGCAAAACAGGTTCCCATAACACGGACGGCTGCAAAAGCAGCCTCGTCTGCAGATATCATTCTTCCTGCGCCATACAGGTTTCTGATATTTTCAGACTGCAGGGCACCCAGCGGAATATCAAAATAGCTGCCTTCCTTTACTTCCAGATAGGTTGCCATCTTATTGATATCCTTGTGGATCTCTGGCTTCCAGCCGCCGCGGGCCACACTGTTATCCCGCTTTCTTCTGGCAAGCACATCATCCACGGTGATAGTCTCTTTTCCAACCAGTTTTCTGGTCTCACGGAACCCGAGTGCCGGTCCTATCACAGCCAGCTCTGCATGCTCCATACCCGGCATATAAGTTCTTAATGCCTGTACATAGCTTAGTACCTGCTTTCTGGTCTCGCGCTCCATTCTGGTAAGTGCCTCTGCGTTCAGTGCATCCGGGATAATGCTCGGAAGAAGAACTCCTACAATATTAGATCCTTCTTTTTTTAAGATAAAGCCCTTCTCCCTTGTGAGGTTGGGGATTCCGTCTTCTTTTGCCTTCACAACGGCACGCTCCACCGCAGCCGGAGACATATCGCAGCTGGTGTCCACGCCGCTTAAGCGAAACGGCATGGTTGCCGCCTGCGGGCATCCGTCATCGCCGCCCCATACCAGGTGTGCCCCGGCAAGGCGGGCAAGATTGGCGTCTCCGGATGCATCCACAAAGGCCTTCGCAGCTACCGTAAAGGTACCCTCATCATCCACACAGTGAATTGCCGTAATGGTTCCGTTTTCCGTATCTGCACCAATTACAGACGTATGCAGGAGGTAATCCACCCGTTCTTTCTCCAGCAGATTGTCCATGGCACATTTTAAATACTCAGGCTGAAAATTAATATTGCGGTTTCCGGTTGCAGAAATAACGTAGTCCACAGTCGGACCAAGTGCCTCCATCTCATTTAACACAAGCCGGCCGACTCCTTCTACAACCCGCACCGGATTTTCCCCACAGGTGTAAAACCCGCAGAAAGCGCTGACTCCGGAATTGGTAGCTTCACCGCCAAGATAAGCATTCCGCTCGATCAGAAGCGTTTTCGCTCCCGTCTTCGCAGCTCCAACTGCTGCAGATACTCCGGCAGTTCCTCCTCCAACAACGACTACGTCATACTGCTGCAAACGTTCCATAATCCTCTATACTCCTTTTTCTTAACCAATGATGAGTGTTCCCAGCGGATATGCAAAGAAGGTCAGCACAACCAGTGCCATCAGTGCAAAAATTCCGCCCCAGATAAACATGTCTTTGGTCGTGGTCCATCCGGAACCGATTGCTACGGTGTTGATGGTACTCTGACCTGCCGGTGTCATGTTGCTGACAGCAGCTGCAAAACCAACCATGCATACAACTGCGCCAACGCTTACTGCTCCTGCCGGAAGTGCAGTTAAAACAGACAGTGCTACTGCGCTTACTACGGTTGTGGTAACAATGTTGGAAGAGAAGTTTGTCTCAAGCAGTGCCCACAGCATAAAGAATAAGATCATGCCGGTAACCGGGAGTGCTGCAGTTAACGGAGACAGGGAAGCGGTCAGCCAGTCGCTGATTCCAATATCTGCGTTGGTTAAGCAGGAACCAAGCCAGGTTGCCGCACCGGTCATCAGGATACTGCCCCACAGGATTCCTTTGGTTACGCCTTCCTTAAAGTTTAAGATGCGCTCGCCATCTACTTTGGTGATAAAGAGAAGGATGCATCCTAATAACGGCGGCATTGCGGTAGACCAGCTGTTGATGGTCTTGTAAAGCTCCGGGAAGCTGCCCTTGATCAGGCTCGGGCCAACCCATAAGAATACGGTTAAACCTACTACAGAAAGAATAATTTTCTCTTTGGTATCTGCCTTCGGAACGGTTCCGCGCAGTCCCATTGCATTTTCCGGTTTGATCTCATGGATATCACCCGGACGGTAAATGAACTTAAACACCAGGATTAATAAGATGATCAGCAGAATGCCGGTCGGGATCCCCATTGCCATGTATTGGAACTGGTTGACATCATTTCCGGTGGCTGCGGTGTAATAACCGATTGCCATGGTCGGCCATACATGTCCGATTGCGGTCATACCGGAGGAAAGGCTGATGCAGAATGCCGTTCCCATCATGATCATATTTCCGGTTTTGCCGCCCTTCTTCACACCGAGTACCTGGAAGATATCCTCAAGGAAGGGCATAAATGCAACGAACAGAACAGACGGGGATACGAATAACCCCATGAAGGTAACTGCCGCAAACAGGAAACATACAAAATACCACGGTCCCTTTCTTGCAATCTTATTGGTAATAAAAGATACAGTACACCGTCTTACAAAATTTGTCTTGGAAAGCGGATATACCAGCATAAAGGTAAAGATCAGGAATGCTACGGTCGTATTGCCGAATGCGCCTGAAAAGGTTTTTGAAAAACCGAATGTCGGGATAAATCCAAGTGCCAGTAAGGTGATCATGCTCGGCCAGTCAATGGAAATGGTAATCCACATGAGCAGGGAACCGAAGAATACGCCAAGTACTCCGATTGCCTCGGAGGAAAGTCCTCCAAATGGCGGTACAAATCTTGACCCGATCATAATTGCCAGCGACAGGATCAAAAAGATTGTGTCTTTGCTGCTTTTGTTGTTCATAATGAAACCCCTTTCTCCTATTGGTGTTCTTTTGTTTTGTATTTCCTTGTAGCGTTATGATATAAAGTTTATTGACATTTGTAAAATATCATAATATTATCAAATCAATAAGTTTTTCCTATATCATTGGATTTTTTTAGAAACATTTTACAATTTTTTTATCCCTTACCGAGCAAAGGAGTTCGTTTCTCATGCAAATGCAACAATTACGCTATTTTCTTGAAATCGCCAAAGAGAAAAACATCTCTGCAGCTGCCAAGAACCTGTATCTTTCCCAGCCCTCCCTCTCCCAGCAGATCCGGAAACTGGAAGAGGAACTGGAGGTGCCGCTTCTTATCCGCCACTCCAAATCTGTTTCCCTGACAGATGCCGGAGAACAGTTTGCCCACCATGCCCGAAGAATCCTCGGCGGAGTCGACCAGCTCTCTGAACTCATGCACAAACAAAGCTTATTAGAGGCCGGAACCTTAAAGATCGGTCTGTTATGGATTGCCGGATACACAAACCTGCTTCAGATTTTAAGCGACTACCACTGCCTGCATCCGGGTCTGAATTATTCCTTCAGCGTAAACGGCAGCGCCCACTTACAGCAGATGCTTTTAGACCGCAAAATCCATGCCGCATTCATCATCGGCACGGAGGAGCAGCTGGATCAGGAACCGGATCTTTACTCCTGCAAAATTCAGGAAGATTTTTACTCCGTAATCGTATCCCGGCGCAATCCACTGGCATCCAGAAAAAGCCTCTCTGTTCTGGATTTAAGGGACTCTCCCATCATCATGCCCTCTCCTGCTTCCGCACTGCGAAAAAGCCTGGACCGGATTTTTGAGGAAGCTGGCATCACACCGAATATTCTCTGCGAAACCAGCCAGTCCGATCTGGTTATCCAGCTGGCTGCTCATGATCTCGGAGTCGGTATTTCCTCCAAAAGCATCGCCACAAGCGCACAGGATGGCACATATGCCATCGTGCCCTTTGAGAGCCGCCTTCACCGCTCCATTTATTATGTAACGTTAAAAGAGCTTCTGGATTATCCATCCATCCGCTCTTTTACAAGGTATGTGAAACGTTATCAGTTGGAAAATAAAGCATTATGAATTACAGAAACTTACTCTGCGAAATATTTCTCCATCACTTCCTGTGCCGGCATCTCCTGACCGGTGTAAAGCCTGAAGGCCTCCGCACCCTGCCAGAGCAGCATGCCGATTCCCGGAATGGTCTTACATCCTGCAGCTGCAGCGTCTTTTAAGAGTTTTGTCTCCCTTGGGTTGTAAACAACATCGGAAACAACCAGATCCTTGCGGAATAAACTGGTATCGGTAATGATGCTCTGGTCGTCCATCGGCTTCATGCCCACACGGGTTGCATTGGTGAAAATATCACTGTCTGCAACTTCCTTGCGGAATGCTTCCTGGTCATCCAAATCAAACAGGTTGACGGTGCAGGCCGGAACATGCTTGCGGATTTTCTCTACCGTTGCCTCTGCATTGGCAAAGAAGGTGTCTTTTCTTGCGAAAATAGAGATTTCCCGCATGCCCTCCAGTGCTGCCGTGATCTCAATCGCAGTTGCTGCGCCGCCGGAACCGGCAATGGTCATCTTCTTTCCCGTGATCTCAAATCCGTTTTCACGGCAGTTTCTGACCCAGCCCATTCCATCGGTGTTATGGCCGATGAGCTTTCCATTTTCATTTACCACCGTATTCACCGCACCGATCAGCTCAGCTGCCTTAGACAGCTCATCACAGTAGGCCAGAGCTGCAGTCTTACATGGCATGGTGATGTTAAAGCCCTTCACATTCAACAGGCGAAGCGCCTTTACTGCCTCTTCCGTCTCCTCTTCTTTGATGTCGTAAGCAAGGTAAGCGTAATCCAGTCCAAGCTTCTGAAAACTGTAATTGTACATGGCCGGAGAACCGGAATGTCCCACCGGGCTTCCGATCAGGCAAAGCATTTGTGTATGTCCGCTAATTTCCATTGTCGTTTCCTCCTATCAGTAACATTTTGGGGTTTATTTTACTCGTTTTCTTTTCCTCTTGCAAGCAATTCTTACATAACCAGCACCAGTACCATAATAATGCAGCAGATACTGATGAGCGCCGAAATCGAATTGAGTGCGCTGGACAGGCCGAAATCCTCGCCAAGCTCTGCAGTAAACGCCGGAACTGCCGAAGATATAGGGCTGAATACCAGAAACGCCAGGGCCTGACGGTATTCCAGTTCCAGAGGAAGCAGCCAGAAAAATGCCACGGCCAACATAACTGCAATACTATACCGGATCAAAAGAATCCGTGCCATAACGCCAAACTGTTCCCGGCTTCCCGATAACTGAAAACCAACCCCAAGCATCAGCATGGCCAGAAATGGATTTGCATTTCCGACAATTCCGGCAAATGTTGTCACTGCCTCCGGCAGACGGATCTGCAAAAGATTCAGGATCAGCATCAGGACATAAGTATCAAACGGAATAGAACAGAGCAGTGTCAACGCGATCTTTTTTACAGAAAAGCCCTTTCCCCCTCCCTTTATCATGGAAGCAATGCTGTAGGAACCGCCCAGACAGACAAAGGAATTTCCCGTATCAAACAGGCTGGTGGCCAGCATACCGGCCGGGCCAAGAAAGCTCTGTACAAATGGCATCGTAAAGGTGCCGATGTTATAACCGGTACTATTAAGGACCTCAAATGCCCTCTTTTCCCTGGAAGCTCTGAGATTCAGAAGATATAAAACCGTCATGTACAAAACGCCGCCTCCAAATCCCAGCAGGCACAGGCCCAGCAGAGATGGCTCTATCTTCATCCCGTTCATGTTGCTTATGATCGCTGCGGGCAGTGTTATTTTCAGCACGGTCTTTGACAGCACATAAAAATCATCTTTCTTAAAAAAGCCGATCCGGCGCAGCACATGTCCCAGAATGATGATCAGAATAAAACAGGCTGCGCGCATCAGAATTGCTCCCATGGGAACTCTCTCCTTTTCGCCGCATAGTTTTTTTATTTCACATATGCCTCCTATTGTGCATCAGATCAGCCGGATTGGCAAGCGTTTATTTTCTGTCATTTATTCATATTCCGTTCACAAATCATTCAAAAACCTTTTACAGATTTAACATGATTTCTTCACGATTTCTCCCTATACTGTAACCATAAACAACAGGAACGAAAGAGTTGTTTATAAAACGCTTAAAAGATTTTTTTCATAATACTCGAGCTGATAACAAGAGTTATCAGCTCTCCTCCCTTTTTATAACCAATAAAGCAGGTGCTATTTCCCGGCACCTGCTTTCTTCGTTTTCTTCTCTATCTATTTTCTTTTCTACCGTATACAGATATAAACCAGATAACCGGTATACATGGCAAGCATAGCCAGGCCTTCTCCCCGGCTGATGCGCAGCTTGCTGCGGCAAAGCATCCAGGTCACAACGCTGGCCACAATAAGGCAGACCGTATCAATCACCGAAAACGATGTTACCGCGATCGGATGGACTGCCGCAGATGCCGCAAGCACCATCAGAACGTTAAAGATATTGGAGCCGATGACATTGCCCAGAGCCAGCCCATTCTCCCCTTTTCTGGATGCGACAACGGAGGTGACAAGCTCCGGCAGGGAAGTGCCGAGTGCCACAACGGTCAGGCCTACAAGGGTCTGGGAAAGGCCGAAGGAAAGGGCAATATCTTTTGCGCTGTCTACAACCATGTTTCCGCCGCAGACAATGGCTGTCAGGCCGCCGACAATATAAATCACGCTGATAAGCGGAGACAACACTCTGATCTCCTCATCCTCCTCGATCCGGTTTGCCAGTGCATCACGAACCGTCAGCACAAGAAAGCCGACAAACAGCAGTAACAGAAAGACTGCTTCCGGTCTGCTGATAAAATGATCCCGGAAAATCATGAAAAACAAAACCAGGGCCACACCTACCGATGCGGCGTAATCCCACCGCAGCTGTACCGCAAATGGACGGATGACACCGCAGCAGCCCAACACTACCAGCAGGTTAAACAGATTGGAACCAATGACATTGCCCACCGCGATCTCATTGCTTCCGGCCAGAGAGGCCGTAGTGCTGACCGCCAGCTCCGGTGCGCTGGTTCCAAACGCCACGATAGTAAGTCCAATGATGATACTGGGCACCCGCAGCGCCCGCGCAATGGAGGAACTTGCCTCCACAAAATAATCTGCTCCCTTGATCAGAAGCACAAAGCCGACAACCAGCCAAACGTACATCATAATCTTTCCTCCTGCCCTGTCCCCAGGTTTTTGTATTCTTTCGTGAACTACATCGGTAATTGAATTACCGAGCATCTGATTACGAAGCATAGCTCCGTAGCTTCAGAGGTGCGTCCATGACACCCGTACTGCTACCCAGATGGGTTACACAGCTACTTTTATTGTTTTTGTACTGCTCAGCCCGGTTACGGGCATATC
>NZ_DBFCCJ010000018.1:0-87171 GCF_048380235.1 Ventrimonas sp.
TCCTCCATTTTCTGTTCTCCGTTGTAAAATACCACAAAACGAGGCTCCGGGATTGCTACCGGAAGTTCTCCATACAAAAACATGTCTTTTGTCAGTACCGAGTAAAGATCTGCCACATACAACAGATTGCGAAGCGGCATGTTTGGATTTTTCGTGGACTGGTGTTCATACAGAAACAGCCGGTCGCAGATCATAAAGGATACATCGTTTTTCATGCCAAGATAAATGGCGTTTTCCAGAGTCGTGATGACTAGCTCTTCCGGATCCTGATATGCGGTGTCATTCATTGCATTATAAAGTGCCAGAAGCGCCCGCTTTTCCTTAAAGATCATCCGAAAGATCCGGTCTTTGTAGGCGCGTACCGGAATGGGGTATTTTAGATCCTTTTCGGTCTGATCAAATGCAGTGGTCAATGTGTTTTTTGCCATAGGCAATCTCCTTCCTTATGCCGGAATCCCATTCTGCTTTTCTTTATCATTCTGGAATTCCTTTGTGTTGATAGTTGGGTGTTCAAGCAAAGAAAAATTCCAGTAGATAATTCAGAATGGCATTACCATAGAAATGAGAGAACCGCAGGCTGTAACCAAATACACCATGACCAATGCGGTTTAAAAGAATATTTCTGCTTTGTCTATAACATATCATGTTTGCAAAGGCGCTGCAAGCATTTTCCGGAACTTCTGCTGTACTGGCTGTTCTGAGATAATAAATAACGCAGTCATTGTTATTTTTGTAGCGGAGCCGATACAGCAGGAAGTGAATGAGATCGCTTTCCGGGATTTTCAGCATATCAGGTGTTTGCATCTTGAACACACGTGTACGAATGCAGCGGATGTAGTCCGATGCAGGCGAACACGTGTTGTGAGAGCAAGCAAACAACGATATGTGAAAATAGAGGAAAGCGGTCTCTTTCACTTCTGGACCTTTATTCGTTCCGTCCTATAATTGCAATTTCCTCACAAACTCCACATGCTTTTCTCACAAAATCAACACATTCGCCTGTTATGTTTATAAAAACGAAAAGACGGAAAACGATTCTGAGAGGAGCAAATTATGAGGATGAGAGAGCTTGCGGCCGTGATGGCGGGAGCCACATTTGGCATGGCAGTCATGCCGGACATGATCGTACTCGCGGCAGATAATAATATGGATTACCGGAGAAAGGTAGTCGGCATTGCCGGCATTATGAACAATACCAGTACTGGCCTGAACGATCCGGTGACCCGGGCGGAGTTTGCAAATATGCTGGTAAAGGCCTCCACCTATCGGGATTATCTGCCAGCCACCAGCAGCGTGTCGGTTTATGCAGATGTTCCGGCCACAGCCCAGTATGCGTCCAGCATCCGGATTGCGGCAGAACAGAACTGGATAACCGGTTATCTGGGTGGCCTATATAAGCCGGATCAGTCCATTACGCTGCAGGAGGCGGCACGTGGTATTCTGGCGCTTCTCGGTTACACCAGTGAAGATTTCGGCAGCAGCCTTTCCAGTGCCCGCATGGCAAAGTTTTACACTCTGGAATTAAATGAAAATCTTGACCGGCAGCCGAACGAGGTGTTAAACCGTTCTGACTGTATCAACCTGTTTTATAACCTGTTAAAGACCGATTCCAAGACCACAGGTAAGGCTTATGCGATCGTGCTTGGATGTGAGTTGAACTCCGATGGCGAGGTAAACCCGCTGGGACTTGCGGATACGAATCTGAAGGGACCGAAACTGGTAACGAAAGGTTCCCAGATTGGCGATTATGTTCCCTTCAATGTGCAGGAGGCCAGCATTTTTGTAAACGGAGATGCTTCCAGCTACGAAGCTCTGAAAAGCTATGTTTCCAGCAGTTATGTGGTGATTTACTATAACCAGACGGCAAAGACCATATGGGCTTATATTGCGGATGAGGATGTACAGTCCGGCCGCTGCGCTGTGCGCGGAACCGTGGAGAATATTTATTACAGCTCCAGTGATGTCATGACGCCGACCTCCATTACATTGGATGACGGACAGGAATATAATCTGAGCAGTTCCGAGATGCAGTTTGCCTTCTCTGTCTACGGTTCCATTCGTGTGGGAGACCGGGTAACACTGATCTGTGAGAAGAGTGAAAATTCCAACGGCGATGCGACCTACACCGTTGTGGATTACGTGGAAGATTAAGGGAGGCCGGACATGTTTGAAAAATTATCTGAGAAATTCGGAAAGGCACCATCTGCAGCGGACTATGAAGGAAAAAATGGAACAGGCGGAGCGAGCGGTTCTGGAAATGCAGGAAAAGCATCTGGAAAAAAAGGAAAACAGCTCAGTGGTAAAAATAAAAAGAAGCGTGTGCTGCTGATCGCCGCAGGAGTGGCAGTCCTTGCGGCCGGCGGTCTGTTCTGGCACAGCCACAGCGCAAAGGTGAAAATGGCCAGCGCAAAAGCTGGAGAGCAGAAGACAGCTGCCGCTACTCTGGGAACCCTGACTTCGGAACTGACTTCCTCTGGCACCATTTCTCCAAAAGATACCTATACCATTACTTCTCTGGTGGAGGGAACTGTGCTGACGGCGGATTTTGAGGAGGGAGATCAGGTAACGGAAGGGCAGGTGCTTTATCAGATCGATGCTTCCTCTGTAGAGTCAGATCTGAAATCCTCAGAAAATTCCCTGGCCCGTGCCAACAAGAGCTATCAGCAGGCGTTGGAGGATTATCAGGAGGCGGTCAGCGATTACAGTGGCAATACTTATAAGTCTACTCGCACCGGATTTATTAAAAAAATAAATATCGAGGTGGGGGACAAGGTGGGCTCCAACACGGATCTGGCGGAGCTTTACAATGATCAGACTATGAAGCTGAAGGTTCCGTTTCTGACAGGGGAAGCGGCGGTCGTCCCGGCGGGAAGTCAGGCCATGGTTACACTGACCGACACCGAGGAGCAGCTTATGGGCGTGGTTACCGCTGTCAGCAACATGGATGAGGTGCTGGATGGCGGGCGCATCGTCCGCTACGTGACCATGGAGGTGGAAAACCCGGGCGGTCTGACCACATCCCACAGTGCCACCGTTACCATCGGTGAATTTGTCTGCTGCAGTGAGGGTACTTTTGAGGCCATGACCGATACCACCATGAAGGCATCCATTACCGGAAACGGCAGCCTGGAGGTGGAGGCGCTTCTGGTGCATGAGGGTGATTATGTGACCTCCGGCACGCCGCTGTTTTGCATTAAGAGCAAGGATGTGAAAGATATTCTGGATTCCTATCAGGATGCTGTGGATCAGGCCCAGGAGAAAATCGAGTCGGCTCAGAGCAACGCTGATAATAAGCAAGAAACCTACGATAACTACACCATTACCGCGCCGATCTCCGGTCAGGTCATCACCAAGAACGTGAAGGCAGGAGACAAGATTGATCGAAGCTCCAGCAGCTCGACTTCGACTCTGGCAGTCATCTACGATCTGTCGGAGGTGACATTCGAGATGTCTGTGGATGAGCTGGATGTGGGCCGCGTGAAGGTGGGTCAGACAGTTAACATTACGGCGGATGCCATTGAGGGAAAGACCTTCACCGGAAAGGTCACCAACATCAGTCTGGAGAGTTCCCAGTCAAACGGCGTTACCAACTATCCGGTCACTGTGACCCTGGATGAGGTGGGAGACCTGCTTCCGGGCATGAATGTGGATGGAACTATCATCCTGGATCAGGTAGACAATGCGCTGATGATTCCGGTGGATTCCCTGATGCGTGGCAACCGCGTGTATGTGAAGGATGACAGCGTGACCGGGCAGCAGGGCAATGTACCGGCCGGATTTAAGGCAGTGGAAGTGGAGACCGGAATCAGCAATGATGATTATGTGCAGATCACAAGCGGTCTTTCCGAAGGCGATGAGATCTATGTGGATTCCGCGTCCGGCAATACCAGCACCGATATGTTCCAGATGAGCGGCATGGGTGGTCCTGACGGTATGGGAGGCGCCCCTGACGGCGGAAATGGCTGGCAGAAAGGAAACGGAGGCAACCGCGGTAGTGGAAATGGCGGAAACCGCGGTGGCGGCGGAATGCCGTAAAGGAGAGTACAGATGGCAGAACCTCTGATTGAATTAAAAGACATATACAAAATATATCATATGGGAGATGAGCAAGTCTGTGCCAACGACGGCATCTCTCTTACCATCAACCGCGGCGAGTTCGTGGCGATTGTTGGTAAGTCTGGCAGCGGAAAATCCACTCTCATGAACATCATCGGCGCGCTGGATGTACCCACCTCCGGCAGTTATCTGCTGGGCGGCGAGGATGTGGATCAGATGAGCGATGACCAGTTGGCAGACATCCGCAACCGGATGATCGGCTTCATCTTCCAGCAGTATAACCTGCTCCCGAAGTCTAATCTTCTGGAAAATGTGGAGCTTCCGCTTCTGTACGCGAAGGTTCCGGCGGAGGAGCGGCGGGAGCGCGCAATGCGTTCTCTGGAGCGGGTCGGACTGGCAGAAAAATGGAAGAACATGCCAAACCAGCTATCCGGCGGACAGCAGCAGCGTGTGTCCATTGCGAGGGCGCTGGCGGGAAATCCGTCCCTGATCCTGGCAGATGAGCCAACTGGTGCGCTGGACTCCAAAACCAGCCGCGAAGTATTAAATTTTCTGAAGGAACTCAACGAAGAAGGAAACACCATCGTCATGATCACCCATGACAATTCCATTGCCCTGGAGGCAAAGCATGTGGTGCGGATCCACGATGGAAAGATCAATTTTAACGGAGATGTGAAAGACTATGCTGCAATCATTTAAGCTGGCCATCAAGAGTATCTGGAGCAACAAGATGCGCTCCTTTCTGACAATGCTGGGCATTATCATCGGCGTGGCTTCGGTTATCATTCTGGTAAGTCTGGTGAACGCCTACATGTCCTACATGACAGAAAACTTTGCAAGTCTCGGCACCAATCAGATCACCGTCAACATGGTCAATCTTCCGTCCCGGTCGGTGTCGGTGGATGAAATGTATGATTTTTATGATGAAAATACCGAGAGTTTCGATCATATGACGCCTATGGTAAGCATCAGCGCCACCGTGAAAAACGGCACGGATTCCATGACGTCTACATCCGTGAGCGGCGTCAGTGAGGATTATCTCGGCATCAAGGACTGGACGCTGGTTTATGGGCGCAACATCCAGTATGCTGATATTACCGCGCGGCACAAGGTTTGCGTGATCGGTGCTTATGTGGCAGATGAGCTTTACGGAAGTGCAGAGAAGGCTTACGGCGAGACCATCAAGGTAAACGGATATGCGTTTCAGATTGTGGGTGTGGTGGAACAGCAGGACGATGACCTGGAAGAGGGCGGCACTGATGATTTTCTGTTCATGCCCTACAGCTGCGCGATCAAGATGGCCCGCAATGCCAGCATCAACAACTATACCTTTACAATCCGTGATCTGTCCGCGGCAACGGAAGGCAAGATCCTGATCGAAAATTTCCTTTATGAAAAATTCAAAAATGAAGATTTGTATACAGTCACGGCTATGAGTGAGATGCTGGATTCGTTAAACAGCATGATTGCTATGGTATCGGCAGGCCTGGGCGGCATTGCCGGAATCTCCCTGCTGGTGGCAGGCGTGGGCGTTATGAACATCATGCTGGTGTCCGTCACGGAGCGGACAAGAGAAATTGGCATCCGCAAGGCACTGGGAGCAAAGCGGAGCGTCATCATGCAGCAGTTTGTGATCGAAGCGGCGGTGACCAGTTCCCTGGGCGGCGTGATCGGAATTCTGCTGGGAAGCATTGCCACCTCCACCATTGGAGCACTGGCCGGGCTAACCGCGACGCCAACCCCGATGGCCGTGATCGTGTCCTTTAGTGTATCGGTGGGAATCGGCCTGCTGTTTGGGTATATGCCGGCAAGCCGCGCTGCAAAGCTGAACCCGATCGATGCGCTGCGGAGTGAGTAGAGGAAGGAGCGTGAATGTATGAAAAAGGTTTTTAAACGATGGATTGTGGCTGCCGCCGCTGTTCTTCTGGCGACCACACCGCAGTTTCCGTCCTGCGCATCTGACAAAGCTGTAGAAACCGTATATCTTGGCACCCCGGCTCATGTCTGGTGGGAGACCGATACCACCGGCAAATGGTCCTCTGTCGCAAAAACCCATGAGTATCAGGTAAAATTGTACATAGCAGATAATGTGGACCGGGATGAGGAGAACTGGCGTAAGGTGGATTTTGACGATGAAAGCATGGAAGAATCCGAGTGTGTCATGACAAAGCGTACCGGGGAAACCTCCTGTGATTTCAGCGCCTACATGGATGACCTGCACACCTACTTTTTTGTGGTGAGGGCTACTCCAAAGGTCAGCGAACAGGCCTATGTGAAAGCCGGTTCCTGGGTAGGTTCACCGGATGCAGATTACCGCGCGGCACAGGTGATCGGCTATACCGATGGCAAGTGGCGAAACTATCTGGAAGGAAGCCGCTACCAGTCTGAGGACGGCAGTTACCTCGGTGCAGGCTGGCAGCGCATCGAAGCCAACTGGTACCTGCTCGATGACCAGGGCTACCGCCTCACCGGCTGGCAGGAGCGGGACGGAAACCGCTATTACCTGGGTGAAACCGGCGAGCTGGCCACCGGCTGGTTCGTCTGGAACGACAACTGGTACTACGCCGACAAAAGTGGCGTGATGCAGACCGGCTGGGTCATGACAGAGCCGGGAAAATATTATTATATGGATGAAAACGGTGTGTGGGTAGAGGATGCTGTGAAAACGGAATAAAGCAAAAAATGAAAAGTCTGGGATTAGAAAGTCCCGGACTTTTTCATCTGTATTTTATTGGAAATCACATATTTGGTATCCATATGAAAAATTCTATGCTATACTTGTTAATAAACTGACAAGAAAAAACATCATTCTAATACAGAACTGATACAATGTAAGGGGGTATTTCATGAATCAGAATCCATTTGGAGGTCAGGATCTGTTTGAGCATCTGCGCAGGCAGATGGAAGAACAGCTGAGACAGAAGCAGCAGAAGAACCAGTGGCAGAAGCAGCAGTCCGGTGGCGAAAACCAGAACCGGCAAAATGGCAATGAGGGTGGCTCGCAGAATCATGAGCCGGAGCGGTTTGATTCCGACGGCAATCCGGTAAAAAATAAAAAGAAGAAGCTCCGCCTGTTCCGCAATACCGGAGTGGCTGTTGCGGTGGTGGCTCTGGCTGTTGCGGGCATTAACAGCTATTATGTTCTGGACGAGGAAAACTATGCGGTGGTGACAACTCTTGGAAGTCCCCAGGCGGAATCCCAGGCAGGACTGCATTTTAAGATTCCGTTTATCCAGAACGTAACCATGGTTTCCAAGGGCATCAAGGGCATGCCGATCGGCTATGTACAGGAAACCGGCGAGTCGGTGGATGAGGAATCCATCATGATCACCAAGGATTTCAACTTTGTGAATACGGATTTTTATCTGGAATACATGGTGAATGATCCGGTAAAATATCTGTATGCGTCTTCGGATCCGGAGGCTACCCTGAAGATGCTGGCGCAGTCCTATATCCGTGATACAGTCGGCATTTACAATGTAGACGATGTCATTACCACCGGAAAAGCGCTGATCCAGTCAGAAATCAAGGAAAAGCTGACTAACCGCATGATCTCAGAAGATATCGGGCTTTCTGTGGTTAACATTACCATTCAGGATGCTTTCCCGCCAACGGAGGAAGTCTTAAGTGCGTTTAAAAATGTAGAAAACGCGAAGCAGGGCAAGGAGACGGCCATCAACAACGCCAACAAGGACCGTAATGAGAAGATCCCGCAGGCAGAGGCAGAGTGCGACCAGATCATCAAGAATGCGGAGGCGGAAAAGGAAGCCCGCATCAACGAGGCCCAGGGCCAGGTGGCGCGTTTTGAGCAGATGTATACGGAGTACAGCAAGTATCCGCTGATCACGAAGCAGCGTATGTTCTACGAGACCATGGAGGATGTGCTTCCGTCCATGAAGGTTTACATTGTGGATGAGAGCGGCACCCAGAAGATGCTGCCCCTTGACAGCTTTACTTCCGCGATGCAGTCCGCAGACAAAGGAGCAGCAGGAAACGGAGCGGCAGGAACTGGAAGCAGCAATGCAAACACAGACGGAAACAGTGCCAGCCAGGCGGGCGGCGGCAGTGCCGGTCATGCCGGAGAGACTGGCGCTGCGAATGCGCAGTAGGAAACGGAAGGAGGAAGTTCGTCATGAAAAAAATAGCAAAAGCCTTCAGCGGCCTGATTCTCATTGCAGCATTGTTTGTTTTGGGAAATTCCCTGGTTATTACCTATCCGGATGAGTATATGATCGTGCGCCAGTTTGGTGAGATCGTCCGTGTAGTGGAAACTCCCGGAGTATCTGTAAAAATTCCATTTATACAGACAAGTGCACCAATTCCGAAAGCACTTCAGATTTATGATATCCCGAAATCAGATGTTATTACCAAAGACAAAAAGAGCATGATCGCGGATGCGTTCGTTCTCTGGAAGATTTCAGACCCGGTACTGTTTACCCGTCACTTAAACGGCCAGGTGGCCCAGGCCCAGTCCCGCATCGCGGCATCGGTCTTTTCTTCCATGAAGTCCGTCATTTCCAATATGGATCAGACGGAAATCATCGAGAACCGTGACGGAAAGCTGGCAGAAGATATCAAAGACAATATCGGCGGTTCCCTGGATGGCTACGGCATTGCGGTTCTTGCCGTAGAGACCAAGTCCCTGGATATGCCGGACGATAACAAGCAGTCCGTGTACGACCGCATGATTTCAGAGCGCAACAACATTGCGGCATCCTACACAGCCCAGGGTAATTCCTCCGCTCAGAAAATTAAGAATGATACCACAAAAGAGGTCTCTGTCATGAAGTCAGAGGCCAATGCCGAGGCTGAGAAGATCAAAGCCGAGGGCGAGGCCCAGTACATGCAGATCCTCTCCAATGCTTATAACGACGCCAGTAAGGCAGATTTTTATAATTTTGTCCGTTCCCTCGATGCAGCAAAAGCATCCTTAAAGAACGGAAACAACACCCTGATCCTGGATAAAAGTTCCCCGATCACGCAGGTGTTCTACGGATATTAAAATTGCAATTTAGAGAATAACCAATAAGGTCCGAAGGTTCGGTCAGACCCTACAGAATCAGCAGATGCTGTGAAATTTTGTACTTCATTCGCTCCGCTGCCTGTTGCCAGACCTGCGAGCAAAACTCGCGTGCGCTGCACGCTCAGACAATGCTCTCCGGTCTGGCGCTATGCTCGCTCATGAAGAAAATTCCAACGCATCTGCTGATTCTGTAGGGCCTGACCGAACCTTCTACTGTATTGGTTATTCTACGATAATAATAAACGCAGCCAGAACGTTACTATAAAAAGCCAGACTTACAGGTTTTTTATCAGCAGCATTCTGACTGCGTTATTTATTATCCTGGCATAGCCAGTAAAGCAGAAGTTCTGGTGCAGTCATGCAGAACAAGCAGACACATTGGAATTTTCTTCGTGCGCGAGCATAGCGACTCCCCGGAGACCTTTGTCTGAGCACGCAAGGCGTGCGAGTTTAGGTCGCAGGGGAGACAACCGGCGGCGGAGCGCACGAAGTACAAAATTCCACTCAGTGTCTGCGGTTCTGCATGACTGCACCGGAACTTCGGACCTTATTAGCTATTCATTTAAATTTTTATTGCAATTCTGCTGACACGTCGCCAAACATCTCCACGGACCGTCTCAGGATCCCGTGCACCTGCGCGATGCAGATCCCGTAGTTGGTGATCGGCACATTTTGTGCGACTGCGCGGGCGATCCGTGCCTTCATTTCCCGATCATTTAGCATACAACCGCCGCAGTGCACCACCAGCGCATAGGGTGACAGATCTTCCGGAAATTCCCCTCCGGAAGTGAATTCGAAGCTTAACTCCTTTCCGGTATAGTTCCGGATCCAGTTCGGCAGCTTTACGGTTCCGATATCGCCGCACTGACGGTGATGGGTGCAGCCCTCGGAAATCAGTACCGTATCACCGTTTTGCAGCTTGTCAAGCTGAGCGGCCCCGTGCACAGCTTCTTTCAAATCTCCTTTATAGCGGGCAAAGAGGATGGAGAAGGAGGTGAGCGGTACATCTGCCGGGGTATCTGCGTTTACTTTTTGGAAGGCCTGGGAATCAGTGATAACCAGAGCTGGTTTCTTGCCAAGAGCCCGCAGGGTTTGCGGAAGCTCGGTTTCTCTTGTGACTACCGAGATAGCGCCGGATTCCAGCACATCGCGGATGGTCTGCTGCTGGGGCAGGATCAGACGCCCTTTTGGTGCCGCGGAGTCAATCGGGACTACCAGTACCACCACATCCTCCGGCTGGATCAGGTCTGCCACGATACGTTTTTCATCGGCTTTTGCGGATGCAGCCTTGGTCAGTGCGCCGATTCGTTCCTTCAGTTCGTAGATCTGATCTCCACTTTTCGCGCTGACATAGATCGCATCATTCTTTTCCTGCTGCTTTTCCGGCCGGGACGGCACAGTGGCAAGCAGGTCAGATTTGTTGTACACGGTAATATGTGGAATTTTCTTTTCTGCAAAAAGTGTTAGCAGCTCCTGGTCGGCCTGCTGCAGTCCCTTTTCGGCATCCACAACCAGAATGGCAATGTCGGTTTTGTCCAGAACCTGCATGGCGCGTTTTACACGCATTTCGCCCAGGGTTCCCACATCGTCGATTCCCGGAGTGTCGATGATAACCACCGGGCCGATGGGCAGAAGCTCCATGGCTTTCTGTACCGGGTCGGTAGTGGTACCCTTGGTTTCCGAGACAAGGGATAAGCTCTGGCCGGTCACAGCGTTCACTACGCTGGATTTTCCGGCGTTTCGCAGGCCGAAGAAGCCGATGTGAACCCGCTCGGCGGATACTTTATCATTCAATCCCATAGTTGTGTCCTCTTTTCTTAATTCAGAACCGGAAATCCCGGTGGTTGGATGCCTTGATGTCCTCAATATTTTTCCGAGCGATCTCGCGCACCTTTTCCTTCGGAATCTTTTTCAGTTCCTTTTCAATCAGTTCAAATCCGTGCTTTTTTGTCTCCTCACTGGCGTAATCCACCAGGTATTCCGTCAGGGTCATCAGGGCGTTCGGATGGCAGCAGTTTAAGATCTGGCCGTTCTTGCACAGGCTCATGAAGCGGTCACCGGTACGGCCTTCGCGGTAGCAGGCGGTGCAGAAGGATGGAATAAAGCCCAGCTGCATCAGCCAGTCCACCACCTCGTCTAAGGAGCGCTGGTCTGATACATCAAACTGTTCAGAATCATGCGGGCGCTCCTCCTCACAGTAGCCGCCCACAGAGGTTCTGGAAGCACCGCTGATCTGGGAGACTCCAAGCTGCAGCATCTTCTCACGGACCTCCTGGCTCTCGCGGGTGGAGATGATCATGCCGGTGTAGGGAACGGCAATGCGGATGCAGGCCGCGATCTTCTCAAAAATATCATCGGCCAGGCTGTTGTCAAAGGCATCCGGGTCAATATCATCAGCATGCTTTACGCGCGGAACACTGATGGTGTGCGGGCCGACGCCGTGCACGGCTTCCAGGTGCTCCGCATGCATCATCAGTCCGGCAAACTCATACTGGTAACCCTCCAGACCGAATAAAACGCCCAGGCCCACATCGTCAATGCCGCCCTCCATGGCGCGGTCCATGGCCTCGGTGTGGTAATCGTAGTCGTGCTTCGGTCCGGTCGGATGCAGCTCCAGATAGCTCTTTTTGTTGTAGGTCTCCTGAAACAGGATGTAGGTGCCGATGCCGGCTTCCTTTAGTTTTCGGTAGTTTTCCACGGTGGTCGCGGCAATGTTGACGTTCACGCGGCGGATGTCACCGTTTTTATGATGGATGGAATAGATTGTTTTGATGGATTCCAGAATGTACTCGATCGGGCTATTGACCGGGTCCTCCCCGGCTTCAATGGCCAGGCGCTTGTGACCCATATCCTGCAGGGCAACGACCTCGCGTCTGATCTCTTCCTGGGTAAGCTTGATGCGGGCAATGTGTTTGTTTTTCATATGATACGGGCAGTACACACAGCCGTTGACGCAGTAGTTGGAGAGATAGAGCGGGGCAAACATGACGATGCGGTTGCCGTAGAAGGCCTGCTTGATCTCCTCAGCCAGCTCGTACATCTTTGCAACCTTTTCCGGAATGTCGCAGGCCAGCAGCACCGATGCCTCCCGGTGGGAGAGTCCGGCACAGTGGGTCTGGGTGCCGTCGGCACTTTTGACCGGTTTGGCTTTTGCCAGAATCTCATCAATCAGGACCAGATTGTGTTTGTTTTCTTCCGCATAGCGGATGGTGTCGAGGATTTCCTCATGGTTGATGAATTCCTCTGCCTTTAAGGATTTTGGGTTGTAGATAGCCATAGTATTGTTTTCCTTTCTTTGCAGTCGGAAGCAGGTTACTGCAACCTTCCGTCAGATTGTAAATTCCTATTTTATAATGTCACCCCGGGAGGTGACAATGGAGTAGCCGATGGATTCCATGCGGCGGTTCAGGCAGGAGCGGCACTGGGCGGATTCGTCTCCGGTGCAGATCTTGTTGTCGTAGAGGGCGTATTTTTTACGTTCCGACACCAGAGAGAGGTTCGGCATGACGACGTTGGCACCCGCCTGAATTCCTTTTTCCCTGCCGAGAGGGTCAATCGTCCCCAGGGCTGTGGTGGCAGGAAGCAGGATATTTGGTTTGATGAGCCGGATGAGGGAGAGCAGATAGATGGTCTGGTCTGCGGTTCCCGCCGGCATATCCCGGAACGGGGTATCCTTCTGGGGAATGAACGGGCCAATGCCGCACATCTCCGGATCGAAGTCTTCAATAAATTTCAGATCTGTGGCGATACAGTCCGGGGTCTGGTAAGGGGAGCCGACCATAAAGCCGCAGCCAACCTGGTAGCCGATCTCTTTTAAGTCCCGCAGGCAGCGCATCCGGTTGTCAAAGGACATGAAAGAAGGATGCAGCTGTTCGTAATGGGCCTTGTCGGCCGTCTCATGGCGGAGCAGATAACGGTCGGCTCCGGCATCGAACATATCCTGATAATCTGCCCGGGAGTATTCTCCTAAGGATAAGGTGACGGCGCAGTTCGGGTAGCGTGACTTGATCTCACCAACAAGCTCACAGACCTCATGAATCGGCACAATGCCTTCCCCGCCCTGGAGCACAAAGGTGCGAAAGCCTAAATCCCAGCCTTCCTTACAGCATTCCAGAATCTGCTCCCGGGTAAGCTGATATCGGTCACAATTGGTGTTGGATTTGCGGATACCGCAGTAGATGCAGTCATTTTTGCAGTAGTTTCCGATTTCAATGAGCCCGCGGACGTAGATATCAGTTCCGTAGATTTCGCGGCGCAGGGAATCAGCCTTTTTGGCGGCATAGGCCGCCAGTTCCGGTGTCTGACCTTTCACAAGCGCACGGTATTCTTCGTGCGTCAGGGCGTGACGCTCCGCCAGAAGGTCAACGAGGGCAAACAAGTCCGTCATCCGATCACATTGGAGTAGGCGGTCTTGACGCTGACTCCGTCCAGATTCCCAAGCTTTCCGGCCAGAGCGGAGATCGTATCCTGCGGCGCGTCCATGGCGATGGATACGATGCTGATGTGCTTCGGACGGTAAGGAATACCCATTCTTCCGATAATATACGGACCATACTCATGCAGCATGGCATTCAGCTTTTCTACGGAATCCGGATTTTCCACAATGATACTCATAACAGCAACGCGTGTTTCCATAAGTCCTCCTGTAACTGTGTATTAAGAGAAAAAGCCGCACCCCGAAAAGGCACGGCTTAAAGTTCTGTGATCTGGCAGACTGCGGCATATGCGCAGGCATGCGGGCGCAAAAGCGCACGGCAGAATACGGAATATAGAAGCGGACCTTTCACGCAGGAGAAAATCCCCTTAGTGTCGGAATGCAAGATGATTCTCATTAAGTACAGGATATCATAGAATGTGCCGGATTTCCAGAAGAATCGATATCGGCTTTTTTGTCCGGCTTTTTTGTCACAGCAACAACACTTGCAATTTTCCTGGAAATTCTGTATAATGAAACAATATCAGCAATTTAACGCGTTGAATTGCTGAAAAACGCGCGGTATCTGAACCATGTAACGGAATCGCAAAATATAGAAAAAAGTAGGGAAGAGGGGAAGTTGTTATCATGAGTGAAGAAAAGCAATTGAATATGCCGCAGTCACTTTTACTGCTGCTGCTGATCATCGGATCTGTAGCAGTCTGCATTCGGCTGAAAACGGGAGGGCCGATGATCGGCCTGTTTTTCAGCTGGATCATCATCTATCTGTTCTGTAAAGTATTAAAGATTGATTACGATCATGTGGTGGGCGGAGCTTATGACGCCATCCGCGTAGTCGTGCCGACGCTGTGTCTGTTGATGTCCATTGGTGTCATGATCGGAACCTGGCTGCAGAGCGGGACCATAGCATCCATTATTGTAGGCGGCTTAAAGCTGATCGATCCAACCTGGCTTTTGCCGCTGACTTTGATTTTCTGTGCAGTATTGAGCCTGGTGACCGGAACCTCCTACGGTTCTGTGGGAAGCGCCGGTGTTGCCATGATGGCGATCGGCAACGCCATGGGCATTCATCCGGGCATGGTAGCCGGAGCAGTCATCTGCGGTGCCATGTTTGGCGATAAACTGAGCCCGCTGTCTGACACCACGAACCTGGCTCCGGCTGTGGCTGGTGCAAAATTAAATGACCACGTCCGTTCCATGCTCTGGACCACGCTGCCGACCTTTGCCATCAGCCTTGTGCTGTTTACGATCCTTGGTATCAGCCAGACCTCCGGTGGTTATGAGGAAGGCAATCTGCTGGTGTATATCGATGCGCTCCAGAGTGAGTTTAAACTTGGCTTTCTGACGATGCTTCCGGCTGCTGTGATCATTGTGCTGCTGCTTTTGAAAGTCAATGCGATCGTTTCCCTGGGCCTTTCCGCAGTCTGTGCAGGCGCGGTATCCTTTTTTTATCAGGGTGCAGCCCTGCAAAGCATCATCCGCGTGGCTTATAACGGCTACAGCACCCAGATTGAGGAAGCAATCTTAAAGACCATCTTAAACCGCGGCGGTATGAGCAGCATGCTGCAGTATGTGGCCATCATCTGCTTCGCAGTCGGCATGGGCGGCATGTTAGACCGCCTGGGCGTTCTGGGCAATATCTTAAATGCCATTACCGGACGCATCAACAGTGATGGAAGCCTGATCCTTGCCAGTCTTCTGGTTGGTTATGTGACCAGCCTCATCAGCTGCTCCCAGCCGATGTCTCATGTGCTGACCGGAAATATGATGAAGCTGCTGTTCAGGGCAAGAAAGGTTGCCCCGGAGATCTTATCCAGAACCTTAGAGGACGCAGGGACCCTGTCCGGTCCTATGATCCCATGGCATGGCTATTGTGTATACATGGCAGGAACCCTGGGAGTGGCATGGTCTGTGTTCTTTCCGTATCTGTTCCTGCTGTATTTAACTCCGCTGTTCAGTGTTTTTTACGGATTCAGCGGAATCTCCATTAAGCATGTGGAGGAAAACTAAGAAAATCGGGATTGGAGAGCATTATCATGATGGAAACAAAACTTGTACTTCTCGGCACGGGCACTCCGAATGCGTGTCCGAATGCCAGCGGTCCGTCCACGGCCGTCGTGGTGGGAGACCGTTCTTATCTTGTAGATTTTGGACCAGGCGTGGTGCGCCAGGCGGCAAAGGCATATCAGAAGGGGATTGACGCGCTGCGTCCGGACCGTCTGACTGTAGCCTTCTGTACCCATCTGCACACCGATCACACGGCAGGTTATGCTGACCTGATCTTCACCCCATGGGTGCTGGAACGAAAAGAACCGCTCAGGGTCTTTGGCCCCAAAGGCATCCGTGAGATGACTGACCATATTGAGAAAGCCTATGCGGTAGATATTGATTTTCGGATCAATGGTTTTGAGAAGGCAAATGAAGAGGGCTATAAAGTAGATGCAAAGGAAATTCAGTCCGGCATCATTTACCAGGATGACCGTGTCACTGTAGAGGCATTTCCGGTCAGCCACGGCACACTGGAAAGCTATGGCTTTAAGTTTACTACACCGGATAGGGTCATCGTTATCAGCGGAGATACCGCGCCTCTGGAAATCGTAGCAGAGAAGGCAAAGGACTGTGACATTCTTCTGCATGAGGTGGAGTATACTGCAGGTCTTTCTGCAAGGGAGCCGAAGTGGCAGAAATACCATCGGGAGGTTCACACCTTAAGTGTTGATCTGGCGAAGATTGCCGGCAAGGCACAGCCGAAGCTTCTCGTTACCTATCATCGGATTTACCATATGGAAATCCAGGATAATACCGTGGATGTGGAGGCTGAGATGACCCGCAGAAACGAAGCTATCTTACAGGAGATCAAACATGCCGGATATGAGGGTCCGGTAGTGAACGGACTGGATCTGGATATATTTTAGAACAGGATAAACTCGGACGCGCCACCTGCGCACTGGAAAAGCTACCGAAGCATAAACTATCATAAGAAAGCTTCAGGGTGGCTTTTTCTTTGCAGACATTTCCAAAGCCGTTGACACCTGGAGAGGAACGGGCCTGCCTGGAACGCTTACAGGAGGGGGACCGCGAGGCACGTGATATCCTGATCGAACGGAATTTGAGGCTGGTGGCACATGTGGCCAAGAAATATCAGGGAACGGATTATGAACAGGATGATCTGCTTTCGGTGGGGACCATTGGTCTGATCAAGGCGGTGAATACCTTTCACCCGGAACGGGGAAGCCGCCTGGCTACCTATGCGGCAAAGTGCATCGAGAATGAAATCCTTATGATGTTCCGTGCCGGAAAGAAATACAGCCGGGAGGTGTCGCTGTTTGAGCCGATCGGAGTGGATAAAGACGGGGAATCGGTCAGCCTGGTAGATGTCATTGAGCTGGAGACAAAAGAGGTGCTGGAAAATCTGATCCTGGATCAGGATATCCGGGAGCTGTACGAAGCCTTTTCATGCTGCTTAAAGCCCCAGGAACAGTCGGTGGTGAAGCTGCGTTATGGCCTTTTCGGGGTGAAGCCCTGTACCCAGAGAGAAATCGCCGGGCAGCTTGGTATTTCCCGATCCTATGTATCCAGGATTGAGAAGCGGGCACTGAAAAAACTGGGTGAGCATTTGGAAACAGCACAGAATGAAATAATAATCACATAAATCGCAAGAAAATTGCATTGTGTTCAGGTGCTTTCCCATATATAATGTATGGGAAAGCATTTGGTTTTACAGGCAGCGGACCTGTGAAAGAAGAACCATCAGCCAAAGGAGGGCGTTATTATGTCTACAATTTTAGTTACAGGCGGTGCCGGCTATATCGGAAGCCACACCTGCGTTGAACTTTTAAATGCCGGCTACGATGTGGTTGTCGTGGACAACCTCTGCAATTCCTGCCGGGAATCCTTAAACCGTGTGGAGGAGATCACCGGAAAGAAGCTGACCTTTTACGAGGTAGATCTTCTGGACGAGCCGGCACTGGATTCTGTGTTCCAGAATGAAAAAATAGACGCGGTCATTCATTTTGCAGGCTTAAAGGCTGTTGGTGAGTCTGTATACAAGCCATTGGAATATTATCACAACAACATTACCGGAACCCTGATCCTCTGCGATGTGATGCGCCGTCACGGCTGCAAGAGCATTGTGTTCAGTTCTTCCGCAACTGTATACGGCAATCCTGCATTTGTTCCGATCACCGAGGAATGTCCGAAGGGTGAGATCACCAATCCTTACGGACGCACCAAGGGCATGCTCGAGCAGATCCTGACTGACCTTCATACTGCAGATCCGGAATGGAAGGTGATGCTCTTACGTTACTTTAACCCGATCGGAGCTCATAAATCCGGCCGTATCGGAGAGAACCCGAAGGGTATCCCGAACAATCTGCTCCCGTATATCACGCAGGTGGCTGTGGGCAAGCTGGTATGTCTTGGCGTCTTTGGCAATGACTACGACACTCCGGACGGAACCTGCGTCCGTGACTACATCCACGTTGTAGACCTGGCAGACGGTCATGTAAAGGCCCTGGACAAGCTGTCAAAGGAGCAGGGCGGAGTCTGGATCTACAATCTGGGAACCGGTGTTGGCTATAGCGTGTTAGATGTCATCAATGCCTTTGAGGAGGCCAACAACTTAAAAATCAACTATGTCTTTAAGGAGCGCCGCGCAGGCGATGTGCCGCAGTGTTACGCAGATTCCTCCAAGGCAGAGCGGGAGCTTGGCTGGAAGGCAAAATACGGTATCCGGGAGATGTGTGAGGATTCCTGGAGATGGCAGAAGAACAATCCGAACGGATATGATGAGAAATAATCAAAACAAAAAACAAAGAAGAGGAGACCGGTCAGGTCTCCTCTTCGCTCATTAAAGATTTCATAATAAAGGAATAGATTTCTTTGCTTTTATGTTCCCAGCGGGAGCTCATGGCAGCGGCCTGTTCACGGTCCGGAACCGATAAGTTCAGCTCAATGAGAGGCGAACGGCCTTCCCGCACCTCGCAGTGAACGATGTAATCCTGGCTGGTGGACTTGTAGTAGTCGGAAACCAGGCTGACCTCGTTGCGCAGCCGGAGACGGTTTTCTTTTAAATAGGTGTCCATATCCTCGATGATGGCCGGGGAAATGTTATTCTCAAAAAAGGTTAAGGTTTCCTCCCCCTCCCTGGTGATCTCATAGCGGGTGGTGCTGTGGGTGGACTCGGCGTGAATGAGTCCGGAATCCTTCAGCTCCCCAAGAGCCTGCTGGAGCGTAAAGTAGCTGGCATATTCATGCTGCAGGAAAAAATCTGTCAGCTGTGCGTTGGTCAGCGGGAAATTCACTTTTTTGAGCATATATAAATTCATCAGTTTGTACAGTGTCATCGGTTCAGACAACATGGAAACGGACCTCTTTCATTCTACAAGTTTTTATTAATCATACCAATTTAAACCTTTTAAATCAAGTGAAATTATGCTAAACTAATGCCATGTATGACAAAAAATAAGAGGGTACTATGAGAGAAAAAATTAACCGACTGGCAAAAGGCATCGTGGATGCGGAAGTTCCGGAGATCCTTATCCTTCCGGAAACCTGTGAGGGCACGGTGACAGCCGGGCAGGTATGCAGAAAAGAACTTTATGTGGCAGACCGTTATGGCTGCTTTGTGAAAGGTCTGGTATATTCCTCTCATCCGTGTGTGCGGGTGCTGGGAAATTCTTTCGGGGGAAACCGGAACCGTATCTTTTATGAGGTGGACTGCCGTACCTTGTCAGACGGAGATAAAATCGAGGGAGTATTTGAGCTGGTGACCAATGGCGGCGAAAAAAAGCTGCCATATTCTTTTGCCGTGGAGCCGGATCCGGTAGGAAAGATCCTGGCAGGGCTAAAGCAGCCGGAAGATTTTGCAAGGCTGGTGCAGGCTGACGGAGAGTTTGCAAAACGTCTGTTTGAGTACCGGGATTTTACGGAAGCGCCGTTTTTACAGGATCTTCATGTCCGGGCGCTGTATGATGGCTTAAAGGGAAGGCCGGACCGTCAGTGTGAACTGGAAGAGTTTCTGATCGGCATGAACGTGAAAAAGCCGGTGGAATTAAAGATAGACACCGCGGTGCGCAGCCTGGAAAACCCACAGACAGGCACGGGCGGTGTTATCCGCGTGGATCGCAGTACCTGGGGACATGTGCGGTTTGAGGTGCATGCGGACGGAGATTTTATCAATCTGCCGCAGACGGTATTTACAGAAGCAGATTTTCAGGATGACCATTGTGAGATCCTTTACCGCATTGACGGAATGCATCTTCATCAGGGTCGAAATCTCGGAGCAGTCTGGATCACGTCCATGCGTCAGAGAATCTGTGTTCCGGTGGAGGTCCTGACAGGTGAAGAGCTGAAAAACCGCGCGGGATATGGCCGGCGCGAAGCTGTCGGCAAATATCTGGAGCTGCGTCTGGAATACGAGCTTGGACTATACGGGGAGGCACTGATGCTGAATCAGCTGAAGCAACAGCTGGAAGTCATCCGCAGCCAGTATGGCGAGAGCCTCGCGGTGAGTCTGTATCAGGCAGATCTTCTGATTCTGGAGGGAGATGCAGAAGGCGCAAAGGAGCTCCTTAAAAGCAGTCAGGAAGAGGCGGCAGCGGTGCGGAAATACCGCCCGGAATATGAGCAGCTTCACCGTTATCTGCTGAACCAGCTGAGTGAAGAAGACCAGAACGCGGAGTCTGAAAAAGAGGACGGGAATCTGGCAGAGCTCCGTTTGGAATTTGAGAACGGAAGCCGTAGTCCGTACCTGTATGTCAGGGTGTGGAAACTGTATCAGCAGTGTCCGGAGCTTCTCACAGGACTTTCTGATTTTGAAGTGCAGGTGCTGATGTTTGCTGCGAAGCGGAAGCTGATGGATCAAGCTTTTGCCTGCAGGACTGCAGGATTTGCCCCCTCAAAAAAGTATGGAGGAAAGCTGCTCCTGCGATTCTTTATGATGCTGTATCAGCAGTATCCGGAACCGGAGATCCTGAACGCAGTCTGCAGCATCCTGATCAAGGCGGACTGCCGCGATAAAAAATATTTTCACTGGTATAAAAAAGCACTGGAGGAGGGCATCAGCCTGACCCGCCTGTACGAATATTACCTGTATGCGCTTCCTGAGGATTATCCGTATCTGCTCCCGAAAGAGGTGCTTTTATATTTCTCCTACGAGAAATCCATGGACACGGCTAACCGTGAGGTGCTGTACGGCAATATTGTGAGATTTATGAATCCGGAATCTACGCTGTACCGGCAGTATGAGCGGGACATCGAACAGTTTACCATGGAACAGCTTCTGCGTTCCCGTGTGAACAGCCGTCTGGTGACGCTGTATCAGCATGTATTATATAAAGAAATGATCGATGAGCAGGTGGCCCGGGTGCTTCCGGCTATCCTAAAATCTTATCGGATTACGGTATCTGACAAAAGAATCCGTTATGTTGTGGTATGCTATGAGGAACTGGACCGTGAGGATGTGTTCGTGGTCAGGGACAGCGTGGCTTATGCGCCGCTTTTTTCCAGTCATCCGGTTCTTTTGTTCCAGGATGAATACGGAAATCGTTATACGGATGTTTCCTACCGGAAACAGCAGGCTATGATGGAAAACAGCAAAGAACTGGAGGAACGCTGTTACGATATCTCTCCGGAGCAGCCTATGCTTCTTCTGGAACGCTGCAGCGCAATTGTGAAGGATGACCCGCAGAGCATGACAGACCGCCGCGTTTTAAGGCGGGGGCTGACGGAACTGAACCTGCATCCTTTATTCCGGGAAAAGCTGCTGGAAAGCCTGCTGGATTATGACAGCCGGCGTCAGAACGTGGAGGAGAATACGGCAGCTGTTCTGGATTACCGGAACCAGCTGAAGCCGGAAATGCTGTCGCGGGAGAAACGGGGAAAGCTGATCCGTATGCTGATCCTTTCGGGAAACGTTCCGGAAGCCTTTTCCATAGTAAAGGAATTTGGCTGGAGCGGTGCAAAGGAACAGGAGCTTCTGGAGCTGTGCAGTCAGATGATCTTAAAACATCAGCCGGAATCGGACGATACCCTGTTAAAGCTCTCCTGGGAGCTTTTTACAGAGAATCAGTGGGATGGAGCTGTGCTGGACTATCTGTGCGAGCACTTTAACGGAACTTCGGAGCAGATGTACAGACTTCTCATGCAGAGTGAGGCAGAGCATGTGGAGCTTTACGATCTTCCGGAGCGTCTTCTGGCACAGATGATGTTTAGCGGTGAGACAGAATATCTGGATCCGGTGTATGACTGCTACAGGAGCGGAAAGCAGGTCAGTGACCTGGTGTCCAGGGCTTATTTCACTATGAAGTCCTGTGATTATTTCCTGAAAAACCGTCCGACAAAGGATCTGGTATTTACCTATCTGGAAGACGCAGTTCAGGAAACTGCGGATAAAAAACGGATCCCTACCATTTATCTGCTTGCGCTGACCCTGTGGTACAGTCAGCAGGAGGCGCTGACCGGAAAACAAAAAGAACTGGCCGCTGCCATGGTGGAGGAGCTTCTGGAGGAAGGCCGGATCTTTGCATATTTTCACCAGCTTGGACGCCATATTCCGATGCCGGATTCCGTGATGGACCAGATCACCATTGAGTACCGGGGCAGCAGGGAGATAAGGCCTCAGCTGAAAATCCGGGTGCTTCCGGGAGAGGAGGCAAGCCACAACGCAGAGTTTGTGAAGGTATATCCCGGCATTTACATCCATCAGCATGTTCTGTTTGAGGGAGAGGTGCTGGAATATGAGGTATATGAAAACGGAACAGACGGAGGAAAGAAGACGGATGAGGGACGGCTTTCCTACGACGGTTCCCAGACAAACAGCCAGCTGAGCCGGTTTGCGGCGCTTAACGACATGAGCCGCTGTTTTGCTGAAAAAGATGGGCAGAAGCTTAAAGAAAAGATGGAGAAGTACATGACGGATCATGCTGCCATGGAGTCTCTGTTTACATTAACATAGAGGAACGATATGAATGAATTGGTAGCAGGCATAGACCTGTGCGATGAATATACGCAGGTAAACTGCAATGATGAAGAGAAAACATGGACCTTTCCCACGGTACTCTGCCGTCACAAGGTTTCCGGCACCTGGTCGGTAGGGGAAGATGCTTATGCCCAGACCTTAAGAGGCGAAGGAAGCCTGACGGATAAACTGGTAAAGCTGGTTTTAAAAGAAGGCACTGCGACACTGGAAGGCATCCGCTATACCGCTGTGGAGCTTCTGGAACGGTTCCTGGAACGGGTACTTTGGCAGGTTCAGAAAAATCTGGGCACGGAAGCCGGCTTTCAGGAGCTGGTGTTTACCGTGCGCAGCCTGGATGAACGCCTGACAGAGGCGCTGTATTCCTGCGGAGAAAAGCTTGGTGTGGACCGGGCCCGTATACGCGTCATCGGGCATACGGAAGGTCTGATCTACTATATGCTCAGCCAGAAAAAAGAAATCTGGAGCGGAAACGTCGGGTTGTTTGATCTGTCCGAGCAGGAGCTGCGCTACTATGAACTGAAAGTACAGCGGGGGTTGAAGCAGAATGCGGTTTTAGCTGAGTTTGAGCGGATAGAGGAAAGCTTCAGCCTGGATATCCTGGAAACTCCGTCCGGGGCAAAGCTGGGAGATAAGATTCTCTGTACCTGTGCGGAACGGCTGATGCAGCGGAAGCTGTATTCTGCGGTCTTTCTGATGGGAAAAGGGTTTGAAAAGCGGGAGTGGGCCGAAGATTTCATGAAGCTGCTCTGCACAAAACGCCGTGTCTATATGGAGACAGCCGTGTTTGCCAAGGGTGCAGCCCTGTGCGCCGCAGACCATCTCCGTCCACAGACTTCCTACCCGTATGCGATGATCTGTGAGGGACACCTGAAAGCTTCTGTTACCATGCAGGTGCTGCATAAGGGCCAGGACACTGCGGTAACGCTGGCGGCTGCCGGAGACAGTTGGAGAGAGAGCGGAGGTATGCTGGAGGTGATCCCGGAGAAGCAGAATGCAGTGGAACTTGAAATCACGCCGTTTGATTCCAAAAAGAAGAGGACGGTCACGCTGATGCTGGAGAATTTTCCGAAACGTCCGGAAAAGACTACGAGGGTACGGGTGGAGGTTTCCTTCCTGGATGAAAAGACGATGCGGATCGTTCTGACCGATCTTGGTTTCGGGGAATTGTTCCCAGCTACGGGAGCTAAAGTTGTACAAGAGGTTATGCTATGAGTTTGAGATTATGCAGATCGGAAAAAGTGAAAAATCCATATTACGTGAGTTTTCTGGGAATGCATATGTATTCTTCCCAGGAGCTGGCCTATGTGATCTACCATTATCCGCTTCTGGTAATGGATTGTCTGGTCAATGAACGCCTGCTGGATTTTCTGCGGGAGGAACTGAATATGGGATTTCTGGCCCTGAAGCTGGAAAACTGGAAAAAAAGCGGGGAAGATCCGGATGAAATGCTGATCTTTCTCCTTCAGGAAAGCGATTATTATTCCCAGAACGAGATATCGGAGTACAGGCAGACCTTAAGCGGCTACCGGAAACAGCTGCCTGCGGAGATGAAAAAGCTTAAGGCAGACGCATTGTTTGGTATGCGCCAGTACGGAAAGGCAGTCCGGCTTTATCAGGAAATCCTGGATGATCTGCAGGAGGAGACGGGATCGGATGAGCTGGCTGCCGCTGTCTGGAATAATCTGGGTGCCTGCTACGGCCGCATGTTCCTGTTTGCCAGAGCTGCCGAAGCCTATGAAAAGGCCTATAACCGGAGCGGCAGCCGTGAGTGCTTGAGGAGCCTTTACTGGATTGAAAAGCTGGACAGCCGCATCGCGTTAGGAGAGCGCTTCCGTGCAGTCATCACGCAGGAGGAGCGGAATGCGTGGGAGGAGCAGTTCCTGGCTGCCAGGGAAAAAGCGGCACAGTCTGACCAGGTAAAGCAGGTGGAAACCTGGTTTTGCAATGGGGCAGAGGATGGAGAAAAGGCTGCCCGGAAACTGGTGGAAACCTGGAAAAGTGAATACCGCGCCATGATATAAGCAAAAAATAGAAAGAAATGTAAAATAATGCTTGACATATCGGAAAAAACAAGGTAAACTATCGGAGCAGTCGCAAGTGAGACATCTTGAGACGTAATATGGGGTCTTAGCTCAGCTGGGAGAGCATCTGCCTTACAAGCAGAGGGTCATAGGTTCGAGCCCTATAGGCCCCATATAAACCGAATATGGCGGAATAGCTCAGTTGGCTAGAGCACACGGTTCATACCCGTGGTGTCGAGAGTTCAAATCTCCCTTCCGCTACTTTAACTGAAGTTCTGGATTTTCCGGAACTTCTTTTTGTTTTCCTGAATCTGTTTTTATATACTAAATTTTTCTAAAATCCCTTGTAACCTGAAAATGAGTGTGTTATAATCCGAAAAAGCTGAATGAAACGTTTTGAAAGGAAAGTCAAGTGAAGAAACTGTTAAAAAAATACGGACATATCTGGGTCTGCGGCTACATTCTTTTGTATCTTCCATATTTCTTCTGGCTGGAGAGCGTGATCACGGACAATTACAAGATCATGCATGTGGCATTGGACGATGTGATTCCGTTTAGTGAGTACTTTATCGTTCCTTACATGATCTGGTTTTTTTATGTTTCCGGCGCAGTTCTGTATTTCTTTTTTACAGATAAGCAGGATTATTTCCGGTTGTGTACCTTCCTGTTTATCGGTATGACCATCAGCATGATGATCTGCACCTTCTATCCGAATGGCACAGACCTGCGTGTGGAGGTGGATCCGAACAAGAATGTTTTCTGCTATCTGGTACAGATGATCCATAACAGTGATACACCGGCCAATGTATTTCCAAGCATTCATGTATATAATTCGTTAGGGGTCCATATCAGTGTTATGAACAGCGAACGCCTGAGAAATCACAAATGGGTCCGCCGGAGCTCATTTATCATCATGGTGGCTATCTGCATGTCCACTGTATTTTTGAAACAGCATTCGGTGGTCGATGTCACCGGTGCCATGGTGCTGGCTTACGTCATGTACCAGTTTGTATATGGCAATGCCTATGTACTTAGCCATAGAGCGGAAAGACAGAAGGTTACCGGTTAAAAAATAAATGAAAAAGAATGTGCCAAGGCACATTCTTTTTTGATTGTCGGAATTGAATCTATTTTTATACAAAATTCCGTAGGAGATTTTTGGGTTTTATGATATACTTATAGGTAATAATGTATGGGTAACTGCTTTGCAGTTACAAATGCGGGAGGTGCCCATGTACTATTTTATCGTAAACCCGAACGCCCATGGCGGGCGGGGAGAAAAAATATGGAGAAAACTGGAACGCCAGATCATCAGATCCGGAATCCGGTATGAGGCCTACCAGACGGAAGAACCCGGCGATGCCAGACGTATAGCGGCTGCGCTGACTGCAGACATGCAGGAGCCGGCAACGATCGTGGCAGTGGGGGGAGACGGCACCGTGAATGAAGTCTTAAACGGCCTTGCCATCAGTGAACGTCTGACGTTTGGCTATATTCCTACTGGTTACGGCAATGACCTGGCCCGTGGGCTGAAGCTGTCGGGAAAGCCCGGAAAGTGTCTGAAACGCATCCTGAATCCTGCGGAGATCTGCAGGGTGGATTACGGTATCCTTTCTTATGAGGACGAGGAACCGGTTTACAGCCGCTTTATGGTCAGCAGTGGTATTGGGTTTGACGCTGCAGTCTGCCACCGTCTTCTGGATAAGAACGGAAGAGGAGGTCTGCGACAGATCCCTGGAAGAGGACGCTATGTCCTGGCGGGACTCAAACAGCTTGTAACCGCAAAGGCCTCGCGTGGGTACCTGATCCTGGACGGAGTCCGGCGTATAGAATTTAACCATATTTATTTTGTTTCCGTGCATAATCACGGCAGTGAGGGCGGAGGTTTCCTGTTTGCTCCCAGGGCGGTGTGTGATGATGGAGAACTGGAACTTTGCGTGGCACATACAGCTTCCAAGCTTCGGCTGTTCCCTGTTTTGTTTGATGCCTACAGGGGACATCTTGGCAGACGGCGCGGTGTGCATTTTTATCGCTGCAAAGAGGCTGTGATCCATGTGGACCAGCCGATGCCGGTCCATGCGGACGGAGAAAACTGTTTTTGTCAGGAGGAAGTGCGGGTACGCTGTGTCAAGAAAAAGCTCCGCATGATCCTGCAATGATCTTAATAAAGGAGAGAACAACTATGCGAATCGGACAGGGATACGATGTCCATAAGCTGGTAGAAGGACGTGATCTGATTCTGGGCGGAGTTACCGTCCCTTATGAGAAGGGCCTTCTGGGGCATTCCGACGCGGATGTATTAGTTCATGCAGTTATGGACGCCCTTCTGGGAGCAGCCGCGCTGGGAGATATCGGCCAGCATTTTCCGGATACCGATCCAAAATATAAAGGAATATCCAGTATAGCCCTCTTAAAGGAAGTCGGAGCACTTCTGGAGGCAGAGGGTTACGTCATTGAGAACATTGATGCCACGATCATTGCCCAGCGGCCAAAGCTTGCGGCGTACCGGCCGCAGATGGCAGAAAATATTGCCGGGGCACTGCATCTGGAGTTAAACCAGGTGAGCGTCAAGGCAACTACGGAGGAGGGGCTGGGCTTCACCGGAAGTGGTGAGGGCATTTCTTCCCAGGCCATCACCCTGCTTTCCCACATGCGCGACTTTGCGGCAGATGACCGCATGGCGTACCGGGATGACGCCTACAGCGGCGGCTGCGGCGGCTGCCCGGGGTGTTGCGGCAGCAAAAACGCAGAATCATAAAGGAAAGAAAACAGCCCTGAACGGGGGGAATACAAGGAGGAATAACATGAAGATTTTTAATACACTGACCAGAAGAAAAGAAGAATTTGTGCCGTTAGAGCCTGGAAAGGTAAAGATGTATGTATGCGGCCCGACTGTGTACAACTTCATCCATATCGGAAACGCGCGTCCGATGATCATTTTTGATACGGTTCGCCGTTACTTTGAGTACAAAGGCTACGATGTTAATTACGTTTCCAACTTCACCGACGTGGATGACAAGATCATCAAGAAAGCCATCGAGGAAGGGGTAGATGCAGACACCATTTCCCAGCGCTACATCGCAGAGTGCAAAAAAGATATGGCCGACATGAACGTAAAACCGGCTACCACCCATCCACAGGCAACCCAGGAGATCGGCGGCATGCTGGAGATGATCCAGATCCTCATCGACAAGGGGCATGCTTATGTGGCAGCAGACGGTACGGTATATTTCCGTACAAAATCCTTCAAGGGCTACGGTAAGCTTTCCCATAAGAACCTGGATGAAATGATGTCAGGCTTTCGTGAACTGAAGGTAACCGGTGAGGAAAACAAGGAGGATCCGTCCGATTTTGTTCTCTGGAAGCCGAAAAAAGAAGGCGAGCCGTACTGGGAGTCCCCATGGTGCCAGGGCCGTCCTGGCTGGCATATTGAGTGCTCTGTCATGTCCAAGAAGTACCTGGGTGAGCAGATCGATATCCATGCAGGCGGTGAGGACCTTATCTTCCCGCATCACGAGAATGAGATCGCGCAGTCTGAGGCAGCCAACGGCAAGACCTTCGCAAATTACTGGATGCACAACGGCTTCTTAAATATCGACAACAAGAAGATGTCCAAATCCCTCGGAAATTTCTTTACCGTCCGTGAAATCGGTGAGAAATATGATCTGCAGGTGCTGCGCTTCTTCATGCTGAGTGCGCATTACCGCAGCCCGATCAACTTCAGCGCAGAGCTTATGGAGGCTTCCAAAAACGGACTGGAGCGCATCATCACCTGCGCAGAACGCTTAAAAGAGCTTCTTAACAAGGTGTCCGGCGACGCGCTGACTGAGGAAGAGCAGGAGAATAAGAAGAACGTGGACGAGCTGGTCGCAAAATTCGAGGCAGCTATGGATGATGACTTCAATACCGCAGATGCTGTTTCCGCGATCTTTGAGCTGGTAAAGCTGGCCAACAGCACAGCAAATGAGGAGAGCACCAGGGCATACGCAGAACTGCTTGCAGGAACCATCGAAAAACTTTCCGATGTTCTTGGTATCATCACAGAGCGCAAGGCGGAGGTGCTTGACAGCGAGGTTGAGGAGCTGATCGCTGCAAGACAGCAGGCGAGAAAAGAAAAGAATTTTGCCCTGGCCGACGAGATCCGCCAGAAACTTCTGGATATGGGCATCGTGCTGGAAGATACCAGAGAGGGTGTAAAATGGAAGAGAGCATAAAAATCGAGGAGGCCATCGCAAAGGCACTGAAGCTGGAAACGGTGGATCCGCGGACCTACTCGCCGTTAGTACTTGCCTACATCGGAGACGCAGTCTATGAGCTGCTGATCCGTACGAAGGTCATCAACCACGGCAGCATGCAGGTCAACAAGATGCATAAAAAAAGTGCCAGTCTGGTAAAAGCAGAGACCCAGGCCAACATCATCAAAGCAATCCAGGATGATCTGACGGAGGAGGAACTGGCTGTATACAAACGCGGAAGAAACGCAAAGTCCGCGACTACAGCCAAGCATGCTACCATGATCGATTACCGCATGGCTACCGGCTTTGAAGCTCTGATAGGGTATCTGTACCTGCAGGCACAGCATAACCGTCTTCTGGAGCTGATCCGGGACGGACTCGAAAAGATTGGAGAACTTTCATGAGATATGAAGAACTGACTATAGAAGGAAGGAATGCCGTACTGGAGGCATTCCGTTCCGGAAAGACCATTGACAAGCTGTTTGTGCAGGACGGCTGCAAGGATGGCCCCATCCAGAGCATTGTCCGCGAAGCAAGAAAAGCAGACACCATCATCAGCTTTGTGCCGAGAGAGCGTCTGGACCAGATGTCCGAGACCGGAAAGCATCAGGGTGTCATTGCCCATGCCGCAGCTTATGAGTACGCAGAGGTGGAGGATATCTTAAAGGCAGCAGAGGAGAAGGGCGAACCGCCGTTTATCTTCCTGCTGGATGGCATTGAGGATCCGCATAACCTTGGGGCGATCATCCGTACGGCGAACCTGGCAGGCGCACATGGTGTCATCATCCCGAAGCATCGGGCAGCAGGTCTTACCGCTACAGTAGCAAAGACCTCCGCAGGTGCTTTGAATTATACACCTGTGGCAAAGGTTACGAACCTGGTCAAGACCATGGAAGATTTAAAGAAACGCGGCCTCTGGTTTGTCTGCGCGGATATGGGCGGTGAAGTCATGTACCGTCTGAATCTGAAGGGACCGATCGGTCTGGTCATTGGAAATGAAGGAAACGGAGTTGGCAAACTGATCCGGGAAAAATGTGACATGATCGCATCCATTCCGATGAAAGGCGATATTGACTCCTTAAATGCTTCGGTGGCAGCCGGTGTGCTGGCTTACGAGATTGTGAGACAGCGCCTGAACTGAGAAACGGAGTCCGGAAAGGAAGGCGTTTGTGATGAAGAAAAAAAGCATCAGGACCAGCACTGCAGTGCTTCTGACTGCGGCAGTGCTTTACGGGTGCGCAGGAAACAGTGCCCCGGCAGGCACAGAGCATTCTGATAAGGTGCAGGAAACTTCCGCTTCGGAAGCAGCAGAAACTTTGGGAGTGGAGGATTCGGCAGAGACACTGGCAGTCATTGAGGACGAGGCAGTACCGCTTTATCAGAAGCCGGCCGGCAGTGATGTTCGTACTCCGGTGGCAAGCGGCAGTGTGACATATGGCAATGGCCGTGCCACGATCGATGCTTCCAATACCTCCAATGGCTATGTCATGATCAAGTATACCGGCGGACAGAGCCGCATCAAGATCCAGATTGCCAAGTCTACCACATATACTTATGATCTGAATGCCCGGGATGCTTATGAGGTGTTCCCGTTCACAGAGGGTAACGGAACCTACAGGATCAAGATTTTTGAGAATGTCAGCGGAAACCAGTACGCCCAGGTCATGAGTCAGGATATATCGGTCAGTCTGGCGGATGAGTTCGCACCGTTCTTAACTCCGAACCAGTATGTAAACTTTTCAAACGGAAGCGCTGCGGTAAACAAGGGCGCGGAGCTGGCGGCTTCTGCGGCAGATGCGATCGGCGTGGTCACCAATGTATACAATTATGTGATCAACAACATTACCTACGACACTGCCAAGGCTGCTTCGGTACAGAGTGGTTATCTTCCGAATGTGGACCAGGTGCTGGCGCAGAAAACAGGCATATGCTTTGACTATGCAGCTCTGATGACAGCAATGCTGCGTTCTCAGGATATCCCGACGAAACTGGTTATCGGCTACAGCGGCGGGCTGTATCACGCATGGGTCAATGTTTACATCGATAATATCGGCTGGGTCGATAACTTCATTTACTTTGACGGACACAACTGGTCTCTGATGGACCCGACCTTTGCTTCCTCAGGAGGACAGAGTGAGTCTATCCGGCAGTACATTGGAAACGGATCCAATTATCAGGCGAAATATACCTATTAAGATACACAGAGGGGGAGTGAACGATGGCAGCGAAAGTTTATTCCGGACGGGAACTGTCGGCATTCTGTCTTCAGATATCTATTCTGCTGAAGGCCGCAGTCCCGTTAGATGATGGGCTCTATCTGATGGCAGAGGATGCCCCGACGGAAGAGGAAAAGAAGCTTCTTCACACCATGGGTGAGGATGTGGAGCTGGGGGATCCGTTCTTTGAATCCCTGGAACGTACCGGCGCATTTCCGCCCTACGTGGTGCGCATGGCAAAGCTGGGACAGCAGAGTGGTACCCTGGACCAGATGATGGAGTCCCTGGCAGATTATTATGAAAAAGAATATTACATGATGAAAAATATCCGCAATGCCATTACCTATCCGGTGATGATGGTCGGCATGCTTCTGATTGTACTGTTTGTCCTGTTCACCCGTGTGATGCCGGTTTTTGAGCAGGTATACGCACAGCTTGGTGTACAGATGTCTCCGCTTTCCCAGGCGGCCTCCAGGCTTGGCGGTATTTTAAGCGGTGCAGCTCTGGTGGTGTTTGTACTTCTGGCAGTGGCAGTCCTGATCGCGGCAATCGCGGCCGGCGCAGGAAAAGAATTGACGATTGCCCACAAGCTTATGGAGAGGCTGAAACGAAACAGCAAGACAGCGCTGGCAGCTGCAGGCCGCCGTTTCACCGCAGTGCTTGCACTGACCATTCGCAGCGGTATGGAACTGGATAAAGGTATGGAGCTGGCAAGAGAGCTGGTAGACAATGGCAAGGTGGCAGAAAAAATCGATGTCTGCAGCGAAAAGCTGCAGCTGGGTGAGGGCTATTATGAGGCCATGAAGGAATCCGGACTGTTCAGCAGCTTTCATATCCAGCTTATCAAAGTAGGTGTGCGAAGCGGTAAGATGGACGAAGTGCTGCAGGAAATTTCAGATGACTATGAACAGCAGGCAGATGCTTCCATTGATGCTATGGTGGCAAGACTGGAACCTACTCTGGTGGCAGTCCTGGCAGTGGCAGTCGGGCTGATCCTTCTTTCTGTTATGCTTCCGCTGGCAGGAATCCTGGCGGGGGTAGGCTGAGACTGACGGAGGGATGAACATGAAAAAAAAATGGGATAAGCGGTTCCTGGCCGGATGCATTGCCTCGGTGATTGTGTTCGGCGCGGTCATGGGCCTGTTTGTGAACGGCGTGTTTTCCTTCCTGGGCCGTGCAAGGTCAGAGGGCTCTGATACCCTGATCAAGGCGATCCGCCAGGCTTCTGTACAGTGTTATGCGATTGAAGGACGTTATCCGCCGAGCGTGGAATACCTGGAGGAGCATTATGGAATCCAGATCGACCGGGAACGCTACAATGTGTTCTACAGTGGTTTTGCTTCCAATATCATGCCGGATATCACCGTGATCCCTGCTAAAGGAGGTGAAGACAGTGAATGGCAGCCGTAATCGGAATGACGGGCAGACCATGAGTGTGCTCTTTACCATGCTGCTGTTTCTGGTCTTCATTATGTGTGCGCTGTTTACGGTGCTTGCAGGCAGCAAGGTATACGAAAATATCAGCAGCCGCATGGATCAGACCTACACGGGCAGTGTAGCACTCCAGTATGTGGCCAACAAAGTACGCCAGGGTGATGCGGATAAGGCAGTGGCTGTAAAAACGGAAGACGGACAGTCGGTTCTTGAAATCCGTGAAACCATAGAGGGCGGTGATTACATTACCTGGATCTACTATTATGAAGGCAGTATCCGGGAACTGTTTACCTGTGAAGACAGCGGGCTTGGGCTGGCGGACGGACTTGAGATCCTCGAGTGCGATGGCCTTACGATAACGCAGGAGGGCAGGCTGCTTCATGTGACAACGCTTGGGACAGGGGGCGCAAGCCTGACGCTGTCACTGCGCAGCGGAAGGATGGTGACAGGGCAATGAACAGACGAAGTGGTTCCGGCTCCGGCATTTTCCTGATGGAAATGATGGTAGTCGTATTTTTCTTTATGCTCTGCGCATCTACCTGCATTCTTGCATTTGCAAAATCAGACCGGATGAGCCGTCTGGCCTGGGAGCGTGACCATGCTGTCAGCGCGGCACAGTCGGAGACAGAGCTCTGGAAGCTTTCAGATGAGCGCATGGATGGGAAGCAGGACCGCTACTGGAATGCAGACTGGGAAGAGACACAAGACCCTGCTGCGGCGGTCTATACGGGTGTCCTGACAGAGTCCGTGCAGGATACCGGTATGCAAAAGCTTCAGATTGTGATCCGGGAAGCCGGAGAACGCGGCGAAGAACTGTTTGTGCTGGAAGCAGCGAAATATGTGAGACCATAGCCAGGCGGACGCCAAATGGGAAAAACAAGGAACCGGGCCGGACAGCAGGTGGAGGATCACAGGAAACATCCGGAGGATGAGACAGATGGCAAAACAGGAAATCAGAAGAAAAGCGAATATCGGAAGTTCCAGTCTGATCCTGATCTTTATTGTGCTTTGCCTGGTGACATTCAGTGTATTGTCCCTTGGCAACGCAAAGCGGGAGGACGCACTTTCCCGCAGAAGCGCAGATTCGGTGCAGGAATACTACCGCGCGGATGCAGCGGGAGAGGCATTTTTACAGCTGGCAGACCAGGCGCTCTTAAAGGGCGACAAAGACAGTCTTATGCCATATCTGCAGAGTGCTTCCGGCACCTATTGTACCGATGTGGCCATGAATGCAGGCCAGGCGCTCCGGGTAGAACTGGCGCTGGACTGGGAACAGAAAACGTATCAGGTGCTTTCCTGGAAGGTATATCACCAGGAAGACTATGAGATCGATCAGTCCATTCCGGTATGGAGTGGCAATTAAAGCAGGAGGGAGTGCCTTTGTTTACAGAAGATGTACTGCGCAATGCAGTAGAACAGGGTGCGGCAGATATATTCCTGATCCCAGGCATGCCGCTTTCCTGGAAGGTGGGCGGAAAGATCATGTATCAGAGTGACGAAAAGATTTTTCCGAAAGAAATTGAAGAGATGGTGCGGGAAATTTACGCACTGGCAAATAACCGCAGCATGGATCATGTTGTGGAATGCGGTGACGATGACTTTGCAATGGCACTTCCGGGCGTTTCTCGTTTCCGTGTCAATGTATTCCGTCAGAGAGGTTCTCTGGCTGCAATCATCCGTGTGATCACATTTGACTTGCCGGATTTTCGCAATCTGAACATCCCTCAGGTGGTGATCGATATTTCCCGTATGACGAAGGGCTTTGTTCTGGTAACGGGACCTGCGGGAAGCGGTAAGAGTACCACGTTGGCCTGTATCATTGACCAGATCAATAAGACACGCAACGTGCATGTGATCACGCTGGAGGATCCGATCGAGTACCTGCACCGGCATAATCAGAGTGTTGTTACCCAGCGAGAGATCGGCCTGGATACCGAAAGCTACGTGACGGGTCTTCGCGCAGCGCTCCGTCAGGCACCGGATGTTATTCTGGTTGGTGAGATGCGCGATGAAGAAACGATCAAGACAGCACTGACTGCGGCAGAGACCGGTCATCTGGTCATTTCTACCCTGCACACAGTCGGCGCGGCCAACACCATAGACCGAATCATTGACAGTTTCCCGCCGGCACAGCAGGAACAGGTGCGGGCACAGCTCTCCATGGTCATGCAGGCCGTGGTTTCCCAGCAGCTGATCCCGAAGGTGGAGGGCGGTGTGGTCCCTGCCTTTGAGGTTATGTTCTTTAACAATGCGATCCGAAACCTGATCCGTGAGTCCAAGATCCACCAGATCGACAATATCATCGCTACCTCCCAGGAGGAAGGCATGATCACCATGGACAACAGCCTCATAAAGCTGTTTAAGGATGGAAAGATCAGCAGGGAAAATGCTGTTATTTACAGCAGCAACGGTGAGCTGATGGAAAAGAAGCTGGCAAGGCTATAATAGAAGACAGAATGCGAAAAAGGCGTTCTGGCAGTGTGATTTGCTGCCAGAGCGCCTTTTTCATATGATAGGAAATTACGTCCTATCATATAAAAACGCTCCGCGAGGATGTGCCAAGGCACATTCTTTTGTGAAAAAAATCAGGAATCCTCAACGGTCAGCAGCCGCAGACCGATATCGGACCAGGTGTTCCCGATCAGATACGAGGTATAATTCTGGCCGGCTACAATTTCAATCTGTGCGGAGAGCAGTGCCTCTGCCTGATTGTTTCCGGCAATGGTGCCGGAGCCGCCAAAGCCAATGACTATGATCGGAATCTCGCGCAGGAAGGAGTAATTGCCTGAGCTTGTTACGTAGAACTGGTAGGTACCGGCCATGGCCTGCTTATATGGGGTAACGGTCTGGAAGGCCACGTTCCGGAATATGGTTTCGCCGCCGTAAAGCAGCAGATCATACCGAGAGCCACTGTAGGTCATGTTGGCGAAGCGGTAGCAGCCGGTATTGTAGGCACGGGTATTACAGCCGGTGTCGGAAATCTGAACCATTTCCAGACCGCCGGAGGCAGAATCTACCAGAACCATAGTTACCTTTTTGCCAGCGGTAAACGGAAAGTTCTGCCGAAGAAGCACGGAACGCATGCCGGAGGCACGGCGAACGGTAACCGTATGGAAACCATCTGAGATCCAGTCATAGTTCGAGATGGTGCCGAAGCGGGAATTGATGGCATACGCAGTACCATCAATGGTGATGTTGACGGCAAAGCTGTTGGTGGAGGCATTTAAGAACCGCACCTGTCCGTAATAACGCGGGGAAATTGCGGGGTTCGTGGGAGTAAGAGGCAGGAAGCTGTTGCCCCAGCTGTTTCCGTGATGTCCCCAGTGGTTGTTGCCGTTATTGTCCCAGTCCCAGTTTCCGCCGATGGCTCCAGGGGTGCTGTTTCCCGGATAGACCGGTCCGCCCTCACCGGGATCCGGAAGCGGAGCCACAGGGATGTTTGCCGCATCGTCTGGATAGACTGCCTTTTCTTCTTCCAGCTCCGGAAGCGGAGCCGCCGCATCGTTGTCACTTATATCAGAAGTTCCATTGTAATGTGTATCATTTTCAGCCATATTGCGCCTCATTGCTTTTTACTGTACTGTATGAAACGGCAGGCCCCACGGTGCCGGAAAATATAAAGTTTTCGGGCTTCCATTGGGACGGATCATGGATTATAATGAAAGAATATGGATGGAAAGCCGGTATGAAAGGCAGAAGGGAGAACGGATATGGGACTTCAGGTGAGAGTCTGGGGAGTTCGCGGGTCCGGGCCGGAATGTGGTCCGGAATATCAGGAATATGGGGGAAATACCTCCTGCGTGACAGTCCATACAAAAGACAAAACGGTGATCCTGGATGCCGGAACCGGGATCGGAAATTTTGACCGGAGCTTTAAGCGGCAGATAGAAGGAAAGCGCAGACGTCTGGATCTTCTGCTCAGTCATTTCCATATGGATCATCTGATGGGGCTGTATGGCTGTTCCTTCCTTTTTGATCCGCAGATGGAAGTCCATATTTATGGGGAACGTTTTGGAGAGAAAGGTCTGAAAGAATGCCTCTGCCGGATGTTTGGACCGCCTTACTGGCCGCTTCCGTTAGATCAGCTTCCGGCTCTGGTCCGGTTTCATGAAATTCAGGCGGGAGATGTATTTTTGCTGGAGGATCAGATCCGGGTGCAGACACTCCGTGGCGTACATCCGGGCGGGAGCATCTTATACCGGCTGGAGGAGGCAACGCAAGGGCCGGAGCCAGCCAGCGTCGTGTACGGGCTTGACTGCGAGCTGACCGATGCGATGCTTCAGAAGCTGAAAGAGTTTGCCGCAGCCTGTGACCTGCTGATCTGTGATGCCTGCTACACGGAGGCGGAGCTTATGCTCAGGCAGGGATGGGGACATGGTTCCATCGAACGATGCCGGAAGCTGCGTCAGGCAAGCGGAGCGCAGCAGGCGCTTTTCATGCATTATGAACGGAGCTATCGGGATACATTTCTGCGAGAGCAGGAGAAAATGTCACTGGCGCAGGATCCGGCCTGTCTGTTTGCGCGGGAAGGCATGGCTCTCAGGGTACATGGCAATGACAGATGACAATAGAAAGACGAAAATACGGTTTGGAGAATAGCCTGAATTGAAAATCGGAAGGAGCTACTTATGACGCAAAAGGAAATGCAAAGCATTTTGGAGATCGGCACAGCCATTTCTTCGGAAAAGGATTATAACCGGCTGCTGGAGATGATCTTAAACCGGATCATGGAACTGACCCATGCCGATGCCGGAACTCTTTATCTGGCAGACGGGGATGTGCTGCGATTCAAGATCATGCGCAACAATACCATGCACACCTATGAGGGAGGGGATGGAAAGGAGCCAAATCTTCCTCCGGTCAGGATGAGCAGGGAAAATGTCTGTGCCATGTGTTATCTGGAAAACAGGACTGTCTGCATTGAAAATGTGCGGACCTCCACGGAGTACGATTTCTCCGGTCCGGTCCGTTATGATGCCATGACCGGATATCACACCCAGTCCATGCTGGTAGTTCCCATGCATAACCGCCAGGGAGAGCGTCTAGGTGTGATCCAGCTCATCAACGCTATGGATGCAGCGGGGAATGTCTGCGCTTTTCCGGCAGATATCATTCCGGCGGTGGAATCTGTAGCCTCCCAGGCAGCCATTACCATTCAGAATGTTCTTTATATTGAGAACATCAAGGAGCTGTTCGAATCCTTCGTACGTGTCATGTCCTCCGCGGTTGACGAAAGAACCCCTTACAATGCAAGTCATACACGCCATATGGTGGAATACGGACGTCATTTTATTGATCATCTCAATGAAACGGCGAAAGCAGAGGGCAGGGAACCATGGTTTGACGCGGAACACAGGCACGAGCTTCTTATGAGTGTCTGGCTGCACGATATCGGAAAGCTGGTAATCCCGCTGGAGGTCATGAATAAAGAGGCGAGACTGCTGCCGGAGCAGAAGTCCGAAATCCTGCACCGCTTTGAGAAGATGCGCCTGCTGGCACAGATTGCATGCTTAAAAGGAGCTATTTCCGGAGAAACCCTGGAAAAGCGGCTGGAAGAATTAAAACAGGCCGGGGACACCATTCTTCGTGCCAATACAGCCGGATTTTGCCCGGACGATCTGCGGGAGGAGATCTGCCGAATCCGTGAGAAAACCTATACGGAAGAGGATGGCAGCGAAAAGCCGTGGCTTGAGGAGGAAGAATTTCAGATGCTTATGATCCGCAAGGGAACTTTGTCGGAAAAAGAACGTGCTGTCATGGAAAGTCATGTGGTCATCACCGACAAGCTGCTTTCTGAGATCCGTTTCTCCAAAGAGCTGTCCCATGTAAGGGAATGGGCGGTCAGTCATCACGAGCTTTTAAACGGAAGCGGTTATCCGAAGCATTTGATGGCAGAACAGATCCCGATGGAGGTGCGCATCATCACGATCCTGGATATATTTGATGCGCTGGTGGCAGATGACCGGCCGTACAAGCCTGGCATGCCCGTGGAAAAGGCACTTGGAATCCTGGATATTATGGCAGACAAAGAAGGAAAGCTGGATCCGGAGCTGACCCGGCTGTTTAGGAAAAGCCGCTGTTGGGAAAAGGACTGATAGTGTTACTTAAAATGAAAAATATAATTTGATGTTACAGCTGTTTTATGCTAATATCAATAGTTGGGCAGATAGAGGATTATCTGTCGCGAAAAAAATAGAAAACTTGTAGCTATATCATAGCAGCTCTCGAAAAGCACCGGGTGACCAGTACGTTCAAAAAGTATGTGGCACCGCAGATCGTGCAGGAGATTTTAGACAGCGGCAATCCGGAGGCTCTGATGGTAGGCGGGAGAGTCGTAAACATTGCCGTGTTATTTGTGGATATCCGCGGCTTTACTACCATGTCTGAGAAACTAATACCTTCCGAGGTGGTAGAGATCTTAAATCAGTATCTGACTCTGATCGCGGACTGTATTATGCGAAACGGAGGAACACTGGACAAATTCATCGGCGATGCAGCCATGGCATTCTGGGGAGCTCCGCTTCCGCAGGAAGACTATGTGATGAAGGCTGTCCGGGCGGCAGAAGATATGCGCCAGGGCTCCGATGAGCTTTCCAAAGTCTTGATGGAAAAATACGGGCGAACCGTATCCTTTGGCATCGGGGTTCATGTAGGAGATGCGGTGGTTGGAAATATCGGTTCTCCGCAGCGTATGGATTACACGGCCATCGGAGATACGGTCAATACCTCGGCACGTCTGGAGGCAAATGCCCCGGCACGTACGATTTTCATATCCCGCGAGGTAGCAGACTGTCTGGAAGGACGTATCCGTGTAACATCCCTGGGAACCAGTATTAAGCTGAAGGGAAAATCAGATATGGAAATCCTGACGATGGATGAGATCCTGGAATAGGGAAGAGAAAAAGGCTCTTATGCAAAAAGATTTTATAAAAATCAGCATAAGAGCCTTTTTTAAAAAAACAAAAAAGTCGAAAATCTTTGACTTCAAAGATCTTCGACTTCTTGAGAGCTGCTGACGGGAATCGGACCCGTGACCTCCGCACTACCAATGCGACGCTCTACCGACTGAGCCACAGCAGCGAACCTCGTATAATATAGCATGGGATTTGCGGAATGTCAACAGTATTTTTGAAAAAAATGAAAAAAATTTGGAACCCATTTACCCCCTTTCCCATTTCAGGGAAATGTGTTATGATAAGTTATTATCATGCGGCATAAAGCAAGACGCCCGCAAACAGTATGGAGGACTTCACGATGGAAAAAGAAAAAGAAGTTTTAGAGACAGCGGAAGAGAAAGATGTTGTTTCCAAGAACTTTATTGAGCAGGAGATCGATAAAGATCTGGCGGAGGGTGTTTACGATCACGTTCAGACCCGTTTCCCGCCGGAGCCGAACGGTTATCTGCATATCGGACATGCAAAGTCCATTTTATTAAACTACGGTCTTGCCCAGAAATACGGCGGCAAGTTCAACTTAAGATTTGATGATACCAACCCGACCAAGGAAAAAACCGAGTTTGTCGAGTCTATCATGGCGGATGTCAAGTGGCTGGGCGCAGACTTTGAAGACAGACTGTTCTTCGCATCCAACTACTTCCAGCAGATGTACGAGTGCGCGGTTCTTCTTATAAAGAAAGGAAAAGCCTTCGTCTGTGACCTGACTGCGGATCAGATCCGGGAATATCGCGGTGATTTCACCACCCCGGGTAAGGAAAGCCCGTACCGCAACCGCAGCATCGAGGAGAACTTAAAGCTTTTTGAGGAAATGAAAGAGGGCAAGTATCAGGATGGTGAGAAGGTGCTTCGTGCCAAGATTGATATGGCTTCTCCGAATATCAACATGAGAGACCCGGTCATCTACCGTGTAGCCCGTATGACACACCACAACACCGGCGATGCATGGTGCATTTACCCGATGTATGACTTTGCCCATCCGATCGAGGATGCCATTGAGCATATTACCCATTCCATCTGTACCCTGGAGTTTGAGGACCACCGTCCGCTGTACGACTGGGTGGTACGCGAGTGTGAGTTTGAGAATCCGCCGCGTCAGATTGAGTTTGCAAAGCTGTACCTGACAAACGTGATCACCGGTAAGCGTTACATCAAGAAGCTTGTTGAAGACGGCATTGTAGACGGCTGGGATGATCCGCGTCTGGTTTCCATTGCTGCGCTGCGCAGACGGGGCTACACTCCGGAAGCGATCCGCAAATTTGTAGACCTGGTTGGCGTATCCAAGGCAAACAGCTCAGTTGACTATGCTATGCTGGAGTACTGTATCCGTGAGGATCTGAAATTAAAGAAGGCCCGCATGATGGCAATCCTGGATCCGGTGAAGCTGGTCATCGACAACTATCCGGAAGGCCAGACAGAGATGCTCGAGGTTCCGAACAATCTGGAGAATCCGGAGCTTGGCTCCCGCATGGTTCCGTTCGGCAGAGAGCTCTATATTGAGCGTGAGGACTTTATGGAGGAACCGCCGCGCAAATACTTCCGTCTGTTCCCGGGCAATGAGGTTCGTCTTATGAGTGCGTACTTTGTAACCTGTACAGGCTTTGAGAAGGATGAGAACGGCAATATCACGGTCGTACACGCAACCTACGATCCGGCTACCAAGAGCGGTTCCGGCTTCTGTGAGCGTAAGGTAAAGGGCACCATCCACTGGGTTGCAGCCGAGACTGCAAAGCAGGTTGAGGTGCGCCTGTATGAGAATATTGTAGATGAGGAAAAGGGCAAGTTAAACGAGGATGGAAGCCTCAACTTAAACCCGAACTCTCTGACTATCTTAAAGAATTGTTATGTTGAGCCGGCTCTTGCAGAGGCAAAGGCTTATGACAGTTTCCAGTTTGTCCGCAATGGCTTCTTCTGTGCGGACTGCAAGGACAGCAAGCCGGGCGAGCCGGTGTTTAACCGTATCGTTTCCTTAAAGAGCTCCTTTAAGATTCAGAAATAATCGATTGGATTAGGGGATAGGATTATGGAACTGTTGATTCCGCTTGATTCCCGGTCAAAAAAACCACTGTATGAACAGATATACTCCCACATCCGCGCGGAGATCCGAAACGGTTCCTTAAAAGCAGGGGAACGGCTTCCATCCACGCGGGTGCTGGCGGAGCATTTGAAAGTCAGCCGCAGCACAACGCAGATGGCCTATGACCAGCTGCTTGCCGAGGGATACATGGAAGCCCGGCCGTGCCGCGGCTATTTTGTCAGTCATCTGGAGGAACTGGTGGAGACCGGAGCAACCGGCACCGGCGAGATGGAGACTACCGTAGAGCCGGATGCCGGTTGGCGCGTCGATTTTTCGCCGCGGGGCATTGACCTGGACAGCTTTCCATACCATGTGTGGAGAAAGCTGAGCCGGAATACTCTGGTAGATGATAACAAAGAGATGTTTCATTCCGGAAATCACCAGGGAGAACCTGGCTTTCGGGAGGCAATACGCAGCTATCTGCATTCGGCACGCGGTGTCAACTGCAGCCCGGAGCAGATTATTGTAGGTGCGGGAAGTGAGTATCTGCTGATGCTGCTGTCCCAGATCCTCGAAGGAAGACACGTGATCGCCATGGAAAACCCGACCTACAAACAGGCCTACCGGGTCTTCCAGAGCCTGGGCTATGAGGTCTGCCCGGTGGAGATGGACGCAAATGGCATGGAGCCGGAGCTTTTGGCTGAATGCGGGGCAAATGTGGCCTATGTGATGCCATCTCATCAGTTCCCGACGGGAATCGTTATGCCGGTCGGGCGGAGACAGGAGCTCTTAAAGTGGGCCCAGGAGGCGCCGGACCGTTATATTATAGAGGATGATTACGACAGTGAATTCCGGTATCGCGGAAAGCCGATTCCGGCGCTTCAGGGCATGGACCGGAATGGCAGGGTGATTTATCTTGGCACGTTTTCCAAATGCATTGCGCCGGCTATCCGTGTCAGCTATCTGGTACTGCCGCTTTCACTTTTAGTCCGTTACCGCAGCCAGACTTCTTTCTATGCTTCTACGGTGTCACGCATTGATCAGAACATTTTGTATCAGTTTTTATCAGGAGGACATTTTGAACGGCATTTAAACCGGATGCGTGCGATCTACAAAACCAAGCATGATCTTTTGCTGGAGCAGGTGGAACCGCTGCGAAAACAGTTTGAGATACGTGGAGAGCATGCAGGTCTTCATATTCTGCTGACATCCAGAAACGGCGTGCCGGAGGAAGCACTGATCCGGAAAGCGGCAGAAGCAGGAGTCAGGGTCTATGGTCTGAACAGCTATTTCATTCACCCGGAACACAACCACCGCCCGTCGACTGTGGTGCTTGGGTATGCAAGCCTGAGCGAGGAGCAGATCGTAGACGGCATACACCTTCTCAAAACATGCTGGGGGATTCAGAACGCAGATTTTTCAGAAATGTAAAAGAAGCAGGATATGGAGAGTAAGAAAACTCCATGTCCTGCTTCTTGCGTTATGCATGATGTTAAGCCTCTGTGTCTTCGCTGACTGTTGTAGCAGAGACCTCTTCGCCGGAAACAGGCTGTTTCTCAGCCGGTTCTTCATCAGGTTCCTCATCAACAGTAATCTCTTCTGCCTGATCAGCAGCGGCTTCCAGCTTTGCAGCGGTTTCTTCCATGGTATCGGAGACGGCTTCCACCGCACTTTCCATGGCGTCAGCAGTTTTGATCACAGCGTCCTCAGCAGCGCTTTCAGCCTTTTCTACGGTATCTTCTGCTGAAGCGGCAGCTTTCTGCGCACCGTCTCTGGCAACACTGACAGCCTCGCGGGTGTTATCGGCCACGATAGCAGCAGCATCCTTTACCATGTTTTTTGCGGCACTGGCAGCATCCTTGGCGGCGTTCATCATGTCGCCTGCGGCTACCAGGAACTCGTCCTTATCTGCATGGAGGGAAACATAGTTGCGGCTCATGGTACTGTCCGGCACTTCGGTTTCGTCCTCATCCTCAAAATCGTGGAAATCTTCATCCAGCTCCTTGTTAAAAGACCGGTATTTCGTCAGGTAAGAAATGCCGGCTGCAGCAGCTCCTGCAATGGTTAAGAGGGCTGCCAGTTTTCCAAAAGCTTTTTTTGCCATACCCCTGTACTCCTTTCTTTGAACATTCGTTCCGGTTCCATTTCTCTCCAGTTACGAATATTCTTTATAAAAGTAATTCTAATACGAAGAGAATAAAAAAGAAAGGGGAAAGTTATAAAAATTCGATAAAATTAGCACTCAACTCTTGACAGTGCTAACAACACGTGCTATAAATGGTAATGTACATCAGAGAGGGGGTTTAAGAGTCCCCGAAAAGAAAAGCGTTCGTTCACAATATGTGGATCGCAACAAAAATAGATTCGATGTAAGGAGGAGTTATCCATGAAATTAGTACCGTTATTTGATCGGGTTGTATTAAAACAGCTTGTGGCAGAGGAGACTACCAAATCTGGTATCGTGCTTCCGGGCCAGGCAAAAGAGAAACCGCAGCAGGCAGAGGTTGTAGCAGTAGGACCTGGCGGTGTGGTTGACGGAAAAGAGATCACCATGCAGGTAAAAGCAGGTGACAAGGTTATCTACTCCAAGTACTCCGGAACCGAAGTAGAGGTTGATGATGAGAAGTACGTTGTTGTAAAGCAGAATGATATTCTGGCAGTAATCGAGTAAGATATATCTATATATTATTGATAGAAACTGGAGGATTTTGAATCATGGCAAAGCAGATTAAATATGGCGTTGAAGCCAGAAAAGCTCTGGAAGCAGGCGTAAATCAGTTAGCAGATACTGTTCGTGTGACCCTTGGACCGAAAGGAAGAAACGTAGTTCTTGACAAGTCTTTCGGTGCTCCGCTCATCACCAATGATGGTGTGACCATCGCGAAAGAGATCGAGCTGGAAGACCCATTTGAAAACATGGGTGCACAGCTGGTAAAGGAAGTAGCTACCAAGACCAACGATGTAGCTGGTGATGGTACCACGACCGCAACCGTTCTGGCTCAGGCTATGATCAACGAAGGCATGAAGAACCTGGCAGCAGGCGCTAACCCGATCGTATTAAGAAAGGGCATGAAGAAAGCAACCGAGGCTGCTGTTGAGGCAATCGCAAAGATGAGCCAGCCAATCTCCGGCCGTGATAGCATCGCGCGTGTTGCATCTATTTCCGCAGCAGACGATGAAGTCGGCGAGATGGTAGCAGACGCTATGGAGAAGGTTTCCAAGGACGGCGTTATCACCATTGAGGAGTCCAAGACCATGAAGACTGAGCTTGACCTCGTAGAAGGTATGCAGTTCGACCGTGGTTATGTGTCCGCTTATATGTGCACCGATATGGACAAGATGGAAGCAAATCTGGATGACCCGTACATCCTGATTACCGATAAGAAGATTTCCAACATTCAGGAGATCCTTCCGATTCTGGAGCAGATTGTACAGTCCGGTTCCAAGCTGCTGATCGTGGCAGAGGATATCGAGGGCGAGGCTCTGACTACCCTGATCGTCAACAAGTTAAGAGGAACCTTCACTGTTGTGGGTGTGAAAGCACCGGGCTATGGCGACAGAAGAAAAGAGATGTTAAAAGACCTGGCTATCCTGACCGGCGGTACTGTTATCTCCGAGGAGCTTGGTCTGGAACTGAAAGATACCACCATGGAACAGCTTGGTCGTGCGAAATCTGTTAAAGTACAGAAGGAGAACACCATCATCGTTGACGGCTGCGGCAACAAGGAAGAGATTGCTGCAAGAGTTGCCCAGATCCGTGCTCAGATCGCAGAGACCACTTCTGAGTTCGATAAAGAAAAACTGCAGGAGCGTCTTGCAAAGCTGGCAGGCGGTGTAGCTGTTATCCGCGTTGGCGCTGCAACCGAGACTGAGATGAAGGAAGCAAAGCTCCGTATGGAGGATGCGCTGTCTGCAGCAAGAGCAGCAGTTGAGGAAGGTATCATCGCAGGCGGCGGTTCTGCATATGTACATGTAACCCAGGAGATCAAGTCTGTAGTAGACGCTCTTGAGGGCGATGAGAAGACCGGCGGTAAGATTATCCTGAAAGCTCTGGAAGCTCCGCTGTTCCATATCTCCGCAAACGCAGGTCTTGAGGGCTCTGTTATCATTAACAAGGTAAAAGAGTCTCCGGTAGGTTTTGGCTTTGATGCGTACAAGGAAGAGTATGTAGACATGATAAAGGCCGGTATCCTTGATCCGGCTAAGGTAACCAGAAGCGCACTGCAGAACGCAACCAGCGTGGCATCCACCCTTCTGACTACTGAGTCTGTAGTAGCTAACATTAAGGAAGAGACTCCGGCTATGCCGGCAGGCGGCGGTATGGGCGGAATGATGTAGTGAGCGCAAAGGAAAAATAAGCGGCTGCGAAGCAGACATTTATTTTTCATGCGCCACTAACGAGTGAACCGTCTGCGTCAGCAGACATGGAGCGCGTCAGCGCGGGGTTCACGAGTGGATCTTTGGCAAGAAATATCCAACAAACGCACAGGCGAATCACTCCAATCGGGGTGGTTTCGCCTGCTTTTTTTGCCTAAAAATATACGCGGACAATTTCCTCGCAGAAGTATTTGACAAGCGGACAGAAATTTGCTACAATATGCAATTAATAAGTCAAATAGATTCCACAGCGATGAAATATTAGCTGAGCTAATAATAAAAATGCGATTGCCATGGAATCTTTATGAACATAAAACTAAAGAAAGAGAGGAAACGAATAATGGGTACAATTATTGGTGAGGGCATTACGTTTGACGATGTGCTCCTGGTGCCGGCTTATTCACAGGTTATTCCGAATCAGGTAGATTTAACCACCTATCTGACCAAGAAAATCAAACTGAACATTCCACTTATGAGTGCGGGTATGGATACCGTTACAGAACACCGTATGGCAATTGCCATGGCGCGTCAGGGCGGTATTGGTATCATTCACAAGAACATGTCAATTGAAGCACAGGCAGAGGAAGTAGATAAGGTAAAACGTTCAGAGAATGGTGTCATCACAGATCCGTTTTTCCTCTCCCCGGAGCATACCTTAAAAGACGCAGACGAGCTTATGGCAAAGTTCCGCATCTCCGGTGTGCCGATCACAGAGGGACGCAAGCTGGTTGGTATTATCACGAACCGTGACTTGAAATTCGAGGAGGATTTCTCGAAAAAGATCAAGGAGTGTATGACTTCTGAGCATCTGGTTACCGCGAAAGAGGGAATCACCCTTACCGAAGCAAAACGCATTCTTGCAAAGGCAAGAGTCGAGAAGCTTCCGATCGTAGATGATGATTTCAATTTAAAGGGACTTATCACCATCAAGGATATCGAGAAACAGATCAAATATCCGCTGTCTGCAAAGGACGAACAGGGACGCCTGCTCTGCGGCGCGGCCGTTGGTATTACTGCAAATGTTTTAGAACGTGTCAGCGCACTGGTTAAGGCTCATGTGGATGTGGTTGTTCTCGATTCTGCTCACGGACATTCTGAGAATGTACTGCGCTGTGTCAGAATGATCAAGGAGGCTTATCCGGATCTGCAGGTTATCGCAGGTAATGTAGCAACCGGCGAAGCAACCAAAGCTCTCATCGAGGCTGGCGTGGATGCTGTCAAGGTTGGTATCGGACCTGGCTCAATCTGTACTACCCGTGTGGTTGCAGGTATTGGTGTTCCGCAGATCACTGCAGTTATGGACTGTTATGCAGTCGCAAAAGAGCACGGTATTCCGATCATCGCAGATGGCGGTATTAAGTACTCCGGAGATATCACAAAGGCCATTGCGGCTGGAGGTAATGTCTGCATGATGGGAAGCATGTTTGCCGGATGTGACGAGAGCCCGGGAACTTTCGAGCTGTATCAGGGCAGAAAGTACAAAGTATACCGTGGCATGGGCTCTATTGCAGCAATGGAGAACGGCAGCAAGGACCGCTATTTCCAGTCTGATGCAAAGAAGCTGGTTCCGGAAGGCGTTGAGGGCCGTGTTGCATACAAGGGCATGGTAGAGGATACCGTATTCCAGATGCTTGGTGGACTCCGTTCCGGTATGGGCTACTGTGGAGCAAAAGACATCCAGACCTTACAGGAGACCGGACGTTTCGTAAAGATTTCCGCAGCATCCCTGAAAGAGAGCCATCCGCATGACATCCACATCACCAAAGAGGCTCCGAACTACAGTGTGGATGAATAAAATCGTTAATTACAAGTCAAGATGAAGAACCAGAATACCGCCGTGTTTTACATGGCGGTATTTTTGTGTTATACTGAAAATACAGAAAAAAACTAGATGGAATGGTGGCATTGACAGAAAAATTATGGTAAAATCTAAGTTACTATGTTTTGATAGAAGATGGAGAATGACTTTATGCTGAATGAAGACAAGATCAGACTGATGACAAGCATTGCCATGTTTGAAAAACATGAGAGGAAACATATCTTTCCGGCAAGCCGCTACTTCCGCAGTGATTATATCAGCGGCCGGATGCTCCGCTCGTTTTTTGCCTATACGGTCTGCTTCATTTTATGTGCCATGATGTGGGTGCTTTCCAACATGGAACAGCTTCTGAATGTGATGGAACTGGATGCAGTGATCGCTGCAGTCAGAACCGGTGCTGTTTTGTATGTGACAGGTCTGATCCTGTATCTGATCATAACCTGGTTTGTCAGCAGCAGGCGCTATGAATATGCACGGCGCAGCATGCGGGTTTATATTGCAAAGCTGAAAAGACTGGAAAAACGGTACGATGTCCAGAACCGTACCAGAGAACTGACAAAGGAGGGCAGCCGCTATGATGATATTTCTCGTACTTAAAGAACGGCTGAAATCATTTTACGGAAAATACGCGACACCGGTCAACGGTGTTATCAAATTTATATACAGCTTCGTGGCTATGGCATTGCTGAATGGCAATATTGGTTACCAAACAGAACTTACCGGTCCCGTGGCCATGGCAGTGGTGGCACTTTTCAGTGCGTTTCTTCCCTATGGTGCGATCGGGTGTATGCTGGGAGCAGTCATGCTGGCGCACATTTATGCCGTATCTATGGAGACTGCGCTTATTACGGCAGTCATCTTGATCATTCTGATCCTGCTGTATTACGGATTCCAGCCGGGGGACAGCTTCTGGCTGGTGCTGACGCCTGTGGCATTTTTACTGAAAATCCCATTCGCAGTGCCTCTTCTGGCAGGATTGTCCGGAAGCCTTCTTACTGTGATACCGGTAGGAAGCGGAGTGGTGATCGCATTCATCATTTCCTATGTCAAGCAGAATGCCGGCCTGCTGACAAATGATACCTCGGTGGATATTACCCAGAAATTTGTGCAGATCATCCGAAATCTTCTGCTGAATCAGGAGATGATGCTCATGATCATGGTGTGCGCAGTCGGGATCCTCTGCGTGTATCTGCTTCACAACATGTCACTGGATTACGCATGGGAGATCGCCATTGTGACCGGAACCATCGCACAGCTGGCAGCAGTCTTTGTGGGAGATTTCCTGTTTCATGTATCCATGCCGGTACTGCAGCTTCTGATCGGAGCACTGCTTTCCCTGGCGGTGGCACTGCTGTATCATTTCTTTGTGTTCACAGTGGATTACACGCGTACAGAATACGTACAATATGAGGATGATGATTACGTATACTATGTAAAAGCAGTTCCCAAGGTAGCAGTTACGCGTACAGATGTAAAAGTACAGCGCATCAACAACCCCGTGCGCGGCAGACATGACCGGGGAACAGAAAACTACAAGGAGCGCAGGTAGGCAGGCGGCATACAGCAGTGCCGCAGCGGACTGTCGCAGAGTCGTGGGCAGAACACGATGAGGATATAGTTAAGAAAGAGAGGACCAGGTATGACTGGCATTTTCCAGGATTTGGAGATGGTTTTTCAGGGCATGTGCTCCTGGATTTCCTTTTTGCCAAGAATTACATTTTCAAATGTTACCGAGATCATCATCCTGACGATCCTGGTTTATTATGCGCTTTTATGGATCAAGAGTACCAAGGCCTGGTATCTGCTGCGCGGCATTGCCATGATCATGGCGTTTGCAGTGGCGGCAGCAATCTTTCACTGGGACACGATCCTCTGGATCCTTGGAAGAACCGGCGGTATCGCGGTAACGGCGCTGGTGATCATATTCCAGCCGGAGCTGCGCAAGGCGCTGGAGCAGCTTGGAAGCCGGAATCTGATTTCTGAGCTGTTTTCGTTTGATGACAACCGGGAAAATCAGGGCTTTTCTGACCGCACGGTCAATGAGATCGTCAAGGCTACCTTTGAGATGGCCAAGGTAAAGACGGGGGCCCTGATGGTGATTGAGCGCAATGTTTCCTTAAAAGAGATTGAACGTACCGGCATTGAGATCAATGGACTGGTAAGCAGCCAGCTCCTGATCAATATTTTTGAACATAACACTCCGCTTCATGATGGTGCGGTCGTGATTCGCGGCAACCGCGTGACGGCAGCAACCTGTTATCTGCCATTGTCTGACAATATGACCATCAGCAAAGATCTGGGAACCAGACACCGTGCAGCAGTCGGTATCAGCGAGGTGACAGACAGCATCACTGTAGTAGTTTCGGAGGAGACCGGACGAGTTTCCGTAGTGGAAAAGGGTGGACTGAGAAAGGTTGCGACAGCAGACGAGCTGCGAAAAGCACTGGCAGTGGCTGAAGCTCAGGAAGAAACCAATGGAACACTGTTAAAGATCTGGAAGGGAAAGCGCAGAAATGAAAGAAAAGCTGATAAATAATCTTGGACTGAAGATTCTTTCCTGTTTTCTGGCGTTTTTTATGTGGCTGGTCGTTGTGAATGTCTCAAACCCGGAGGTGACCGGAAGCAAGGAGGTCCCGCTGGAGATTGTGAACGAGCAGGTGCTGACCAAAGCAGGAAGAACCTATGAACTGGGCGGAAAAGACACGGTGACCGTATATTTTGATGTTCGCGTCAAAGATGCATATAAGATCCGTTCCTCCGATTTCCGTGCCTATGTAGATCTGGCTGAGCTTTACGATGTGACCGGATCGGTACAGGTCAAAATCGAAGTACTGAATAACAAGGAACTGATATCTAACGCAGAGAGCCGTCCGGGCGTAGTGCGTATTCAGACAGAAGAGCTGCAGAGCAAACAGTTTTCGCTGATCATGAATACCTACGGAAATCTGGCAGAGGATTACGCGATCAATAAGGCAATCCTGACTCCGGATCATGTTATGGTGGAGGGACCAACCTCTCAGGTAGGCCTGATCAATCATGTCGGGATCGAATTGAATGTGAATGGACTGGAAAGTGGAACAGACGGAACGGCTGAGCCGGTATTTTATGATGCCAACGGCAATGAGATTACAGTCAGTGACCGGGTACGCGTAAGTCCTGCAGAGATTCAGTACAGCCTGGAGGTCAGCAAGGTGAAGAATCTGCCGCTTGATTTCGAGGTAACAGGAACAGCAGCTTCCGGTTATCAGTATACGGGTGTGGAGTGCAGTATCAAGAGTGTTTCCGTGTTTGGGCTTAAGAACAGCCTGGCATCCGTTAATAAGATCACGATACCGTCTTCGGTACTTAGTGTAGCCGGGGCAACGCAGGATAAGGTGGTGACCGTTAATTTAAACGATTATCTTCCGGAGGATGTAAATCTGGCCAATACAGATGATGCAAATGTGACCATTCGTTTGAAGGTCGAACAGCTTACCACCAGGATCATAACTCTGGGAGAGCCGGATATTTCCATGGAGAATGGTGCAGATTATTATCATTACCATCTGTCTCCGGCGCGGATTGAAGTGAAGCTTCAGGGATTGAAGGAAGATCTGAACACACTCAAGCCGGCAGACTTAAAGGCAACGGTGAATTTGTCCGGCATGCAGCTGGGAACCTATACCGGCACCCTGAATATGGGTGGTCTCGGCAAAAACTTTAAACTCCTGTCGGTTTCTGCATTCAGCGTGGAAGTGACAGCGGGAGGTCCTGCTGCCCAGTTGGAGCAGACAACGGCAGATAAGGAAGAGGCAGATGAGGAAGATTCTGCTGCTGAAAACAGCAATACAAAAATACAAGACACAGAGACGAGCGGCGCAAACGCCGGCTGACAGAAAGAGGGATAACATGGTTAGCAGAAAAATTGTTATCAAAAATGTATCAGGACTTCATCTTCGCCCGACCGGGGTATTATGTAATGAAGCCATCAAGTACAAATCATCAATCAAATTTCATTCCGGTAACACCACATCTAACGCGAAAAGTGTGCTCAGCGTGCTGGGTGCCTGCATCAAGTGCGGTGATGAGGTGGAGTTTATTTGTGACGGACCGGATGAACAGGAAGCCCTGGATGGGGTCATTGGTGTGATCGAAAGCGGTCTTGGGGAGTAAAAGAACATCAAAATGATGCGATCCGCAGATTTGGTTCTGCGGTTCCATATACAAATCAATAATTAATAAGGAGGATGTATCATGTTAAAAGGTACAAATGTTTCTTCCGGAATCGGCATTGGGAACGCCGTGATTGTAGAAGAAAAAGAACTGGTGATCAGACGGGAGGCTGTAGCAGATGCAGCAGCCGAGGTGGAGCGTTTTAAGGGAGCGCTAGACACTACGCTTAAGAAAACCGAGGAGCTTGCGGCAGATCTTGCGACCAGAGTAGGGGAGAAGGAAGCAGAGATCATGCAGGGCCATATGATGCTTCTGATGGATCCGATGCTGACCGGAGAGATTGAGACGGCCATTACCGGAGAAAGCATCTGCGCAGAATATGCGATCGAGCAGGTCTGCACCACCTATGCGGATATGTTTGCATCCATGGATGACGAGCTGATGCAGCAGAGAGCAACCGACATGCGTGATATCAAGGAGCGTATGCAGCGGGAACTGCTTGGCCTGGAGAGCGTGGATATCGCAGCACTTCCGGCAGGCACCATCCTGGTTGCGAAGGATCTTACCCCGTCCATGACAGCAGGGATCAGACCGGAAAATGTAGCCGGCATTGTCACAGAACTTGGGGGCAAGACCTCCCACAGTGCGATCCTGGCCCGGGCGCTGGAGATTCCTGCAGTAGTAGCAGTACCAGATCTGATGAGCCAGGTCGAGAATGGTCATGTGATCGTATTAGATGGAAGTGAAGGCATCGTTTATGTAGATCCGGACCAGGCTGTGGTAGATGAGTTTGCCGCCAAACGTGAAAAGTTCCTGAAAGAGAAAAAGGAACTGGAGCAGTACATTGGAAAGCCGACCGTGACTAAGGACGGTGTGCACATTGAGTTGGTTGCCAACATCGGAAAGCCACAGGATCTGGAAAAGGTTCTTCAGTATGACGGCGAGGGTGTAGGCCTGTTCCGTACAGAATTTCTGTTTATGGACCGCACGGCTATGCCGACGGAGGAAGAGCAGTTTGAGGCATATAAAGCGGTGGCAGAAGGACTGAAAGGAAAACCGGTTATCATCCGCACGCTGGACATCGGCGGTGACAAGGAAATTCCGTATATGGGTCTTACCCGGGATGAAAATCCGTTCCTGGGCTACCGTGCAATCCGTTTCTGCCTGGACCGCAAAGATGATGTATACAGACCTCAGCTGCGCGCACTGCTGCGTGCCAGCGCTTATGGCAATATCAAGATCATGGTGCCGATGGTGACCTGTATCGAAGAGCTTCGCGAGGCAAAGGCTCTGATCGAAGAAATCAAGAAAGAACTGGATGAAAAGAACATCCCATATAAAAAAGATATAGAAGTTGGTATCATGGTGGAGACAGCGGCTGCATCCCTGATGGCAGATGTATTTGCAAAGGAAGCAGCATTCTTCAGCATCGGAACCAATGACCTGACCCAGTACACCATGTCCGTGGATCGCGGAAATGATAAGGTGTCTTATCTGTATTCCACGTTTAATCCGGCTGTGCTGCGCAGCATCAAACGCATTATCACCTGCGGACGAGAAGCCGGCATCATGGTAGGCATGTGCGGAGAAGCGGCAAGTGATCCGCTGATGATTCCGCTGCTTCTGGCTTTTGGCCTGAATGAGTTCAGCATGAGTGCATCTGCAATCCTGTTTTCCAGAAAGCTGATCACCGGGTACAGCGTTGAGGAGCTTCAGGCTGTGGCAGACAAGGCCATGAGCTTTGCAACCGCAGCGGAGGTTGAGGCGTACATGAAAGCCTTTGCGGCTGGTCAGGCATAAATCAGAATTACTGGCTGTCACCTGCATTGCGGGCGGCAGCCATTTATAAAAAGAAGAAAACACATTTACATGAGGAGAGACGATCATGGCAGTTTATCTTATCTGTTATCTGGCATCTTATATACTTGCCCGGTTTGACCACTATCTGGTATCCGGCGTTCTGCTTCTGGCATCGGCTATCTGGCTTTATATGGAGGACTACCGGAAATATAAGAATCTGATCCATCTGCGTGGTCTGTTCTCTCTGTTCTGGGTGGGCGGCGAGGGACTGGCTTGCCTGAAACTGAGCAATTTACAGACGGACTGGTCAGGCATGACCTGGTTCTGTCTGTTCCTGGCGTACATAGGCTTCTGGCTGGTGTTTGAAGCTCTGGTCCAGGCGTATGGATCCGGATACGATGGTTATGGCCGCTGGAGAAGCTTCTCCGGAGATCCAAGGCCGGTATTTACCATGATCTGCGCTCTTACTGCAGTCTCACTTGTCTGCTTTATCACAGAGTCGGTCGTGCTGGGCTATGTACCGCTGCTTTTACGTGGAGTTCCGCATGCCTACTCGGAATTCCATCTCACGGGAATTCATTATTTCACAGTCTCCTGTGTGCTGGTCCCGTCTCTGACGGTTCTCTACATTCATATGCGAAACGGACGGGGCAGTGAGAAGCTTCTCATCGCTGCACTGGTCATGACGGGCATTTCCCTGCTGATCCCGATCCTCTGCGTATCCCGTTTTCAGCTGGTATTTGCAGTGCTGCTGGCGGCGTTTACCTATATTTCCCTGCAGAAACTGTTTCATCCGGGATGGCTTCTGGGACTTTTCGTGGTGCTGCTTCCGTTTTATCTGATCCTGACTGTGGCAAGAAGCCACAATATTGAATATCTGAACGGGATTTTTGAGATGAAGAGAGCATCCATGCCGATCTTTATCAGTCAGCCATATATTTATATTGCAAACAATTATGACAATTTCAATTGCATGGTGGAAGCACTTCCCGGGCACAGCTTTGGGCTGAAGGGACTGTTTCCGCTGTGGGCATTGTCCGGACTGAAGTTTTTCTTTCCGCAGCTGATCAATTTCCCGATTTATGTGGATAAGACCGAGCTGACCACTCTGACTCTGTTTTACGATTCCTATTATGATTTTGGATGGATCGGAGTGCTGCTTTTTTCCTGCATTCTGGGAGCTGTTGCCTATATCCTGGTCGTGAAGCTTAGGGAGATGCGAAATCCACTGGGATATCTTTTGTATGCGCAGTTTGCGGCATATCTGATGCTATCCTTTTTTACCACCTGGTTTTCCAATACGACCACCTGGTTTTATCTGATCCTGACCGGGATCATGGCTTTGTTTTACCATCTGCGGGCAAGCCGCTGGTAATATAAATGAAATACTGCGATGAGGAGGATATGGAAATGATTTCAAAAAAAATGAATCCGCTGGTCCAGAATAACTCTGTGATCCGGGTAATGTTTGAAGAGGGAAAACGCCTGGCAGCCATTTACGGTGCGGAAAATGTTTATGATTTCAGTCTTGGAAACCCAAACGTACCGGCGCCGCAGGAGGTGGAAGATTCCATTCTCGAAACACTGAAGGAAGAGGAATCCACCTTCATCCACGGTTATATGAGCAATTCCGGTTATGAAGATGTGCGCGAGACCATCGCCTGCGATTTAAACCGATGTTTTGGTACAAAATTTCATCAGGGAAATATCCTGATGACCGTAGGTGCTGCCAGTGGTCTGAATATTATCTTAAAGACCATCCTGGATCCGGAAGATGAGGTCATGACCTTTGCTCCATACTTTGTTGAGTATGGAAACTACGTGCGCAACTATGATGGAAAGCTGGTAGTGGTATCTCCGAATACTGTGGACTTCCAGCCGAATCTGGAAGAATTCGCCCGGAAGATTACCGCACGCACCAAGGCTGTCATCATCAATACTCCAAATAATCCGACCGGTGTTATTTATTCGGATGCAACCCTGACCAGACTGGCAGACATCCTTCGGGAAAAAAGTGCGGAGTTTGGAACCGAGATCGTGCTGATTTCCGATGAGCCTTACCGGGAACTGGCTTATGATGGGGCAGTGGTGCCATATGTGACAAAATACTACGCAAACACTGTGGTATGCTATTCTTACAGTAAGTCTTTATCCCTTCCGGGCGAGCGTATCGGTTATCTGGTCATCCCGGATGAGCTGACAGAGAGCAGAGATGTCTTTACTGCGGCAACCATCGCAAACCGGGTGATCGGATGTGTCAATGCTCCGTCCCTGATCCAGCGGGTGATCAAACGCTGCATCGAGAAAGGGGCCGCTGTGAATCTGGATGCTTATGACAAAAACAGGAATCTGTTATATAACAGCTTAAAGAAATACGGTTTTGAATGTATCAGACCGGAAGGTGCTTTCTATCTGTTTGTGAAGGCTCCGGTTGCGGATGATAAAGCGTTCTGTGCACAGGCTCAGAAACACAATCTGCTTCTGGTACCGGGAAGCTCCTTTGCATGCCCGGGCTACGTTCGTATTGCTTATTGCGTATCATATGAGCAGATCGAGCGCTCCATGCCGGCATTTGAGGCGTTGGCAAAAGAGTATGGACTGATGAAATAATCGGATTTTAAAGAACGAAAAACGACAGACAGGAGGACACGAAGATGAGAGCATGGGAGAGTAATATTCGTAAAGTAGTTCCTTATGTACCGGGAGAGCAACCGAAGGGGGACCGGCTGATTAAATTAAATACCAATGAAAATCCATATCCGCCGGCGCCGGGGGTGGCGGAGGCATTAAAACATATGGATATCGACCGCTTCCGCAAGTATCCGGATCCGACCGCATCCGATCTGGTGCATGCGCTGGCAGAGTATTACGGTGTGGGCGATGATCAGGTGTTTGTCGGAGTTGGATCCGATGATGTCATTGCGATGAGCTTTCTGACCTTCTTTAACTCCGATAAACCGGTGTTATTCCCGGATGTGAGCTATTCCTTCTACAAGGTCTGGGCTGATCTGTTTGCCATTCCTTTTGAGACTCCGGCTCTGGATAAACAGTTCTGTATTCGTCCGGAAGACTATTACCGTGAAAATGGCGGTGTGATCTTCCCGAATCCGAACGCACCGACCGGTCTTCTGTTATCGTTAGAGAATGTGGAGGAGATCATCCGTCACAATCAGGACGTGGTGGTGATCGTAGATGAAGCATATATTGATTTTGGCGGAAAATCCGCTCTGGAACTGACTGCAAAGTACGAGAACCTGCTGGTGGTACAGACCTTCAGTAAATCCCGTTCCATGGCCGGTATGCGCATCGGCTTTGCCATCGGTCATCCGGATCTGATCAAGGCGCTGAATGATGTCAAATATTCCTATAACTCCTACACCATGAATATGCCGTCTATCATTCTGGGAACGGAGACCGTGAAGGATGACGCGTATTTTCGGGAGACGGTCCAAAAGATTATCGACACCAGAGAATGGTCAAAGAACCGCCTGACAGAGCTTGGATTTACCTTCCCGGACTCCATGTCCAACTTCATTTTTGCCTCTCATAACCGGGTTCCGGCAAAGAAGCTGTTTGAGGCGCTGAAACAGCAGCAGATTTATGTGCGCTATTTTGACCAGCCAAGGCTTTCTAATTATCTTCGTATCAGCATTGGCACGCGGGAGGAGATGGAAGCACTGTTTGCGTTCCTGGAGAAATATCTGGCGGAGTAGATCAATCTTTGGGTATGAAAATGGAAATATCGGGGAAAAGTATGAAAGCGATCAGCTCATCGACAAAGTCGGTGTGACATGATTTTGGCCCGTGATTATGAAAATGCAGAGCAGTCACGGACGAAATAAGAAGGTGATTGTATGGACAGACGTTATGCCCGTTTGATTTTGAATATTGTGATCCCGATGGTGGAGATTCTGCTGCTCTGCCTGCTGGGGCCCAAGCTTTTAAAGTTTTTCATGCCCTTTGTGATCGGCTGGATCATTGCCATGATCGCCAACCCGCTGGTACGTTTTCTGGAAAGCCGGGTGAAACTGGTACGCAAACACAGCTCCGTGCTGATTGTGGTCGCAGTGCTGGCCTTGATTATCGGACTCGGTTATTTTCTTGTCTCCAGGCTGATTTTACAGGCTGTGGAGCTGACAAAAGATCTTCCGGTATTGTATGACATGGTTTCAGCAGATCTGCGGGAAATTTCCATCCGCTTTGCCAGCTTATTTTCCAGACTGCCGGAACAGGTGCAGACAAACTGGCAGGAACTGGCCGGAAACATTGGTCATGCAGCCAGCCTTCTTGTACAGAAAATTGCATCTCCGACGGTAGAAGTAGCCGGAAATGTTGCAAAAGGAATCCCGAACGCACTGGTCAATGTAGTTGTGACGATTCTTTCGTCTTACTTTTTTATTGCGGAACAGGATAAGATCATGGAATTCTGGAGAAAACATCTCCCGGACAGTATAAAAGGCTATGTGCATTATCTGAAAACGGATGTAAAGAAGCTGATCGGCGGATATTTTCTGGCACAGTTTCGTATCATGTTTGTGGTAGCAGCTATTCTGATCGTTGGTTTTCTGATACTTGGGATCAGGTACGCGTTCCTGTTTGGTGTGTTGGTGGCAATCCTTGATTTCCTGCCTCTGTTTGGAACCGGAACGATATTGATTCCATGGGCCGTCTTCAAGCTTTTATCCGCAGATTATGCGTTGGCTGCGGGATTGGCACTTCTCTATGTACTGACACAGGTCACCCGCCAGATCATCCAGCCTAAAATCGTAGGAGATTCTATGGGACTGCCGCCGCTGTGGACACTGGTATTTTTGTATATCGGTTTTAAAATTCACGGGATATCCGGTATGATCCTCGCAGTGCCGATTGGAATCTTTGTGATGAACCTGTACCAGTACGGCGCGTTCGACAGGCTGATAGAGAGCGCGAAGGAGCTGGGGGAAGAAATTCAGAAAGTGCGGAAATAAAAATTTGATTCATAAAACCAAATAAGGTCCGAAGTTCCGGGGCGGTCATACAGAACCGCAGACACTGAGTGGAATTTTGTACTTCGTGCGCTCCGCCGCCTATTACCAGACCTGCGACCCAAACTCGTGCGCTTTGCGCACTCAGACAAGGGTCTCCGGTCTGGCGCTATGCTCGCGCACAAAGAAAATTCCAATGTGTCTGCTTGTTCTGCATGACCGCCCCGGAACTTCTACTTTACTGGCTGTTCTACATTAATAAACATAGCCAGAACGTTGATGATAAAAAGCCTGTAATCCGGCTTTTATCTGATAGTAGCGTTCTGGCTGCGTTTTCTTTTTATGAAAGAGTTAATATGGGCTGCAGTTACTTTTTTGTAGTGGAGCCAATACAGTAGGAAGTGAATGAGACCGCTTTCCGGGATTTTCAGCATATCAGGTGTTTGTATCTTGAACACACGTGTACGAATGCAACGGATGCAGTCCGATGCAGGCGAACGCGTGTTGTGAGAGCAAGCAAACAACGATATGGGAAAATAGAGGAAGGCGGTCTCTTTCTCTTTCGGACCTTTATTCGTTCCGTCCTATAATTGCTATTTGTTTTATGCTTTGCTCCTCAATGCGCTTCCGGATCTGGAGCATGTGCTGGTCGGTGGCGGCGATGACTTCGGCGCACTGGCGCAGATCCTCACTGATCTCATCGGCAGCGGCTCCGATATCTTTTTTGTATTTTAACTGGTGATCCAGGCTGGCCCAGAAATCCATGGCGATGGTGCGAATCTGGACCTCCACCCGCAGATTCTTTTTCTCCTCGGAGAAGAAAACCGGAATCTCAATGATGAGATGGTAGCTGCGATAGCCGTTGGGCTTTGGGTTCTTGATATAGTCCTTAATGGCAATGACGGTGATGTCATCCTGGCTGACCAGCATGTTTGCAACGGAATAGATGTCATCGACGAAGGAGCAGATGACGCGGATACCGGCTACATCATCCAGATTGTTCATCATGGATTCCAGAGTGACCGGAAGGTTTCTCCTCTGCAGCTTTTCCACGATGCTGATAGGCTTTTTGACACGGGATTTGATCATCTCGATGGGATTTCTCTGGTTTTTTATGGAGAGCTCGTCATTTAAAACTTCCAGCTTGGTTTTTACCTCGCGGATGGCGCAGGTGTACATCATCATGGCCTGCTGGAATTCTCTGGCCTGGCTGATGAGGGCGTCCGGAACCTGAACGAGATTCGGGACATTGACAGCGGACTGGACCAGCTCACTGTTTGGGTTCATATTCATATTCATTGCGTAGATACCTCGTTGCTTTTGTGTGATATTTCTGAAAACAGTGTAATATTGTAAGATTATTAACTATATTATAACAGATTTTGATGCTCGTACAAGGTATATTTTTGAAAGCACATCATATAGGCTGCATGATACAGGATATTTTTGTATACAAGGGTTTTGTTTTCCTGAGAAATGTGGTATGCTTACATGTACTAAATGTATAGAAACTGGAGGAATTTACATGAGCGAAAATTGTACCCATAACTGCAGTACCTGTGGCGAATCCTGCAGCAGCCGCACAGCAGAGCAGACAAGCTTTTTAGAGCCGTTAAACCCGGCAAGCAGTGTGAAGAAGGTAATCGGTGTTGTCAGCGGTAAAGGCGGTGTAGGAAAATCCCTGGTAACTGCCATGATGGCAGTGAAGATGAACAGCAAGGGAAAACACACAGCAATCCTGGATGCAGATATTACCGGTCCGTCTATTCCCAAGGCGTTTGGGCTGAATAACAATATGGTCATGATGACCAAGGACAACCTGATGATTCCGGCAACTTCTGCGCTGGGTATCGACATTATGTCTGCCAACCTCTTATTGGACAATGATACCGATCCGGTCATCTGGAGAGGTCCGGTCATTGCAGGCGCAGTGAAGCAGTTCTGGAATGAGACTCTCTGGGAAGACGTAGACTATATGTTTGTGGATATGCCGCCGGGAACCGGTGACGTTCCGTTAACCGTATTCCAGTCCCTTCCGGTGAATGGCATCATCATCGTGACCTCTCCGCAGGAGCTGGTTTCCATGATCGTGGCAAAGGCCGTGAAGATGGCACAGAAGATGAACATTCCGATCATCGGTCTGGTAGAGAACATGAGCTACCTGGAGTGCCCGGACTGCGGCAAGAAGATTTCTGTATTTGGTGAAAGCCATATTGATGAAATTGCCAGGGAGTACAACATTCCGGTGCTGGCAAAACTCCCGATCGACCCGAAGGTTGCCGAGCATGTGGACAACGGCACCATCGAGTATCTGGAGAGAGACTGGTTTGATCTGGCTGCAGAAAAGGCCATGGAGCTGTAAGTTGTTCTTCATTTAATAGAAGTAGTAGGACAGGGTTTTCGTGACAGAGAACCCTGTTTTTTTGTACAGTGCAATGGCGGCGGCATTATCTCCGGATACCTGGAGGACAGCCTTCTGAAAGCTTTCTTTGGAAAGAGCCGGGAGGAGCAACAGGAGAAAAGCTGTTCCATATCCCCGGTTGCGGTATTCCGGGACAATTTCCACATGGTGCAGGCAGACCGTGTCGGCACTGACTGGTTCAGCTGAGGCAAAGCCGCAGAGGACACCGGAACAGGAAAGGGCATATTCCGTGCCGGAAGTCCGGGTAATGGAAAATGGATGGTGGTTGCGGAGACCGTTGCTGGCAGTATTGTGGGGATAACTGCTCAGGCTGCATTCCATGATGTGTTCTTCCGCACCCTTCTCTGCATCCAGGGCCTCCAGCGTTTTTAAGGTATCCGGACAATTTTCTGAGACGGCAAACAGCAGGTCGGTATCCGGATGCCGGGAGAGCGCTTCTTCAAGAAGCCTGGTAAAACAGCCCTGCTGCCGATCGTCCGGATGGGTGAAGGCGCTGCATTCCATCAGATCATCCTCGTAGGGAATCAGGGCCAGACAGGCAGCAAGATGTCCGTCCGGAAGATAGGCCAGAAAATGAGCGAGATCTTCTTCCTCTGACGGATAGGACAGGTCAATGCCGTCATGATGGCGGCAAAATGTTGTCAGCTCCGCGATTTCCTGCTGCTGCTTTTGGGTGAGCAAATTGGTTGAGTTAATATAAAGCTTCGGGTACATAGAGACCTCCTGATGAGATTTTTTCTTCTGATCGTCTGTAGCTCCAGTATAGGAAAAAAACATAAAGAATACAAGAATGCGCATTGACTTTTCTGTTTCTGATGGTAGAATACAGTACTGTTTACGAAAATTTATAAGACGGTGACGCAGTGCTGGCATCACCGGAAAGGATGAATCATGAAGTATATCAAAGAATCAGCGATCATCTTTGGCATTACGATGATCGGAGAATTTTTAAATGCAATCCTGCCGCTTCCGGTTCCGGCCGGTGTATATGGACTGTTCCTGCTTCTGATCCTGCTCTGTACAGGACTTCTAAAGCTGGAGGATATTGAGGCAACCGGTAATTTCCTTCTGGATATCATGCCGATCCTGTTCATTCCGGCATCGGTCGGACTGATCGAGAGCTACGATGAAATGAAGGCCATCCTGGTTCCGCTGATCGTGACCTGCCTGGTTTCTACACTGGTGGTCATGGGTGTGACCGGAAAGGTGACTGAGCTGATGGTTGCTGTCCTGAAAAAGAAAGACGCGAAAGGTGCGGGAGAGGAGGAAACAGTATGAGCTTTTTACAGGAATCTCTTTATTTTGGCTTTGTGATCAGCCTGGCTGCATACCTGGCAGGTGTATGGATCAAAAAGAAGGTGGGATGGGCTATATTAAATCCGCTTCTGGTTTCTGTGGTCATTGTGATCGCGGTGCTGAAGCTTTTGCATGTGGATTATGCTTCCTATAATAACAGTGCAAAATACATCAGCTATCTGCTGACACCGTCCACTGTCTGTCTGGCCATTCCCCTGTACAAACAGCTGGAACTGTTAAAAAAGAATTTCCTTTCTGTGATCGTTGCCATTACCTCGGGTGTGGCAGCCAGCGCAGGCAGCATTTTTCTCCTGTGTACGCTGTTTGGCGTAGAACACATCCACTATGTTTCCTTCCTTCCGAAGTCCATTACCACGGCAATCGGCATGGGTGTAAGTGAAGAGGCTGGTGGTATTGTGACTATCACAGTAGTCTGCATTATCATTACGGGCATTTTCGGAAATATCATCGCAGACCTGCTCTTTCAGATTCTGAAAATCCGTGAGCCGATCGCCCGGGGCCTGGCACTGGGAACCTCCGCTCACGCGATCGGAACAGCCAAGGCTCTGGAGCTTGGCGAGGTCGAGGGCGCAATGAGCAGTCTTTCCATTGCTGTGGCAGGTCTCATGACAGTCATTGTGGTGCCGTTGGTTTCCGGACTGATCTGACATGGTAAAAAATGCTGGACAGAAAAATAAAATCCCGATATAATGAGCGTTGTATCGCCCATAAAGCAGAGTATCATACAGCTTTTGACATCTGAGTGGTTTTAGATGCCGAAAGCTGTTTTTTTAGCTCAGAAATTTGAGTGATAGTGTCTGTATGACCGGAAGACAAAGAAAGGGATCGGTTCTATGCGTGAAAGAAAAAAGAAAATGAAAGAATTCGGAGGAAGGCCGGCCGGACATAAAAAAGCGGCATGGCTGCTTGTGGCATGCCTTCTTGCGCTGCTTGTGGCGGGAGCCTTGCAGAGCTGCAGACGGAAGGATGGTCTGACACCGGAAAAGAAAACTGCGGTTGTGAAAATCGGATTCGATTCGTTTGAACCATATTCCAGTGTGGATGAAAACGGAAATTATGTCGGGATCGATATCGAACTTGCAACGGAGGCATTCAACCGCATGGGATATCAGGCAGAGTTTCAGATGATTCCGTGGGAAGAGAAGGCACGGCTTCTGGCAGACGGAAGCCTGGACTGTCTGTGGAGCTGCTTTACCATGAACGGACGCGAGAACGACTATGAGTGGGCGGGACCTTATCTGTACAGTCGTCAGGTGGTGGCCGTGCGCTCGGACAGCCAGATCTATGCCCTGAAGGATCTGGAGGGAAAACGCGCGGCAGCACAGGCTACCACTAAGGCATCTGGAGTGTTTTTACATGAAATCGATTCCCCAGTCCCGCAGCTGAAACAGGTGAACTGTTTCTCTACCACGGAGGAATTGTTTGCGGCACTTCGAAAGGGATATGTCGATGCGATCGCCGGTCATGAGGCAATGATCACGGCATTTGTAAAGGGAGGAAACGGTAATTACCGTCTGCTGGAGGAAAGTCCGTATGTTTCCGAACTGGGCGTGGCTTTTGAAAAAGGAACACATCAGGACCTGGCAGAAAGACTCACAGAGACCTTAAGAGCAATGGAAGCAGACGGGACCATTACCAGGATCGTGGAAAAATATGGACTGGATGCAGCGAAAGTAGTCTGGAAAGGAGCACGGAAATGAGAAAACTGAAAATAACAGGAGTCTTAAGAGCTGTGTTCCTGGTACTGACTGTGACCGGAATCCTGCTGTTTTTCCTGCTTACTGCCATGGACAGGAGAAAGCTGCAGTGCACCGTCGATAATACCATTGCGTTTGCCAGAGCCCGGATCCAGCGCTATGAGGATTTTAATACCAATGACAAGGTAAAAAGCCTGATCCGCCTGCTTGACAAATCCACAGAGCTGAGCCGCGTGATCGCGGCAGAGGGCATTCCGGATCAGGAAAAGCTGGACCGGCATGTGGAGGACCAGCGTCTGAGCGGTGTGCTGATTTTGGATGAAAATATGCGCGTTGTGCTGCAGAATTCCCAGAATGGAGATACCATGCCAATCTGGGAAAACCAGATCAGCGGGGCGTATGTGCGTGATATCTTAAAGCATCCGGAGGAAACCTACAGCACACGTTTGCGCAATGAGGGGATACTTTATGATTTCGCTGCCGTAGCCAGACAGGATGCGCCGGGACTGCTCATCACTTACATAGAGAAAGAAGAAATCAGTCAGGAAAACGGGGATCTGACGATGGATACCCTGTTTGCAGGCTTTCATTTTCAGATGGACGGAGCTCTTGTAGTCAGTGACAGGACAAGGGTCGTGGCTACAAACGTGGAAAAGCTTTTGGGAAAGCAGGTAAGCGAATGCAGAGAGCTTTACAGGGAGCAGTACCGGCCGGATTTCGGCAATATCGTCTGTCTGCATTCCGGCAGCCGGGTGTGGTACGGAAGCAGGCAGAACACAAGTGAATACGAGCTTTATGTATTCATTCCTTCCGGTCAGGCATTTATGGCACGCAATGTGGTCTGCGGAGGCTACGTGCTGCTTGCGGTTTTGCTTTATGTGTTTTTTGTCCTCTGTAAAAACCATACAGAGAAGGAAAATCTGGAACGGGAGCACAAGCGTCTGCAGATCATTGATGCCCTGGGACTGGCATATTCCTCCATTTCCCTGGTGGACCTGGGGACAGAGACCGTTGAGGTGTTGAAGGGTGCAGAACAGGTAAATGAGCTCATCGCGGAGCCATACCGCAAAGCTTACCTGGAATTTACGGATATGGCTACGGTTGCAGCGCGGCTGGATGGTCATGCTTCGCTGTCCTTTACAGCCCAGACGGAAAAAGGAGCCTGGCTGTTAACTCTGATCGTTCCTCAAAAACGGGACAGGCAGGGGCAGATCACGGCTGTTCTGGTCGCAGTGCGCGATGTGACGGAGGAGCAGGAAAAGGCCAGGGAGCAGGATCAGGCGCTCCGCAGCGCCCTGGCGGCAGCTGAGCATGCGAACCGCGCGAAGACGGTATTCCTGAACAATATGTCCCACGATATCCGCACACCGATGAATGCCATCATCGGATTTACGGCATTGGCGGCAGCACACATCAATAACACGGCGCAGGTACAGGATTACTTAAAGAAGATCAGTACCTCCGGAAAGCATCTGTTAAGCCTTATCAATGATGTACTGGATATGAGCCGGATCGAGAGCGGAAGCGTGAAGATCGAACAGACAGAGGTCCATCTTCCGGATGTTCTTCATGACCTGCGTTCCATCATCCAGGGCAGTATTCACGCAAAACAGCTGGAGCTTTACATCGATATCCAGGATGTGATCCACGAGGATATCATCACCGACAGGCTGCGTCTGAATCAGGTGCTGTTAAATATTGTCGGAAACGCGATCAAATTTACACCGACAGGCGGGATCATCAATATCCGCGTCAGCGAAAAGCCGGGGCTGAAAGCGGAAACGGCAACCTATGAGTTTTTCATCCGGGATAACGGGATCGGTATGTCCAAGGAATTCCAGGAGCACATTTTTGATTCCTTCTCAAGGGAACGGACTGCCACGGAAAGCGGAATCCAGGGCACCGGTCTCGGTATGGCCATTGCTCGGAATATCGTTCATCTTCTGGGTGGTACGATCACGCTGAAAAGTGCTCCGGGAAAGGGATCGGAGTTTACTGTGACACTGGAGTGCAGACTGTCCGGAAGGCCGGTGCGCTGTGAACTGCTTCCGGAGCTGAAGGGAGCACGGGTCCTGGTGGTGGATGATGATACAGATACCTGCATGAGCATCAGCAAGATGCTGCGCAGTATTGAGCTGGAGGCAGACTGGACCACGTCCGGCAGGGAAGCCGTTCTGCGTGCGAAAGAGGCATATGAGCAGTCCCGGGCCTTTAAGGTCTATATCATTGACTGGCTGATGCCGGACATGAATGGAATTGAAACGGTACGCCGTATCCGCCGCGTGATCGGCAACGAGGCTCCGATCATTATCCTGACGGTTTATGACTGGGCAGATATTGAAACCGAAGCGCGAGAGGCCGGAGTGACCGCCTTTGTCAGCAAACCGCTGTTTTTGTCAGATTTTCGTGCTGTGCTGGCCCCTCAGTCCCGGACAGAAAGAAAACCAGAAAGCGTTCAGAGAAACCGGCGTTTTGCGGGGAAAAGGGTGCTTCTGGTGGAGGATAACGAGCTGAACTGTGAGATTGCTACCGTTATGCTGGAGGAGCTTGGCCTGACCGTAGATTCCGTAGAAGACGGAGCGGACGCAGTGATGCGCATGGAACAGGCGGATGCCGGCCGGTATGACCTGATCTTTATGGACATCCAGATGCCGAGGATGGATGGTTATATGGCAACCCGCGAGATCCGGACCCTGGCAGACAGCCGTAAGGCCAACATTCCGATCATAGCCATGACAGCCAACGCGTTTGAGGAAGATAAACAGAAGGCACTTGCGGCCGGAATGAACGGACACATGTCTAAACCGATCGAAGCCGACAAGATTGAGGCCATGCTGGAGCGTATCTTTCCTGCATAAGCAGGCAGAAATCTTGAGGCCAGTCATGTTTTTCGGTTGAAAGGGTTATGCGGATATGGTATATTGAAAGGAAGCAAAAGATTATTGCGCTACGCATACACTTAAGGAGGAAGCCATCCATGATTCAAAAACTGATTGAGAAAATTCAGAAGACAAAGGCACCGATCTGTGTAGGATTGGACCCAATGTTAAATTATATCCCGGAGCACATTTTAAAGAAGTCCTTCGGAGAGTTCGGAGAGACCTTAGAGGGCGCGGCAGATGCCATCTGGAATTTCAACAAGGAGATCGTGGATCACACCTGGGATCTGATTCCGTCCGTGAAGCCGCAGATCGCCATGTATGAGCAGTTCGGTATCGAGGGACTGAAGGCGTATGACAAGACTGTGAAATACTGCCAGGAGAAGGGACTTGTAGTGATCGGCGATGCAAAGCGCGGCGACATCGGCTCTACCTCTGCCGCATACGCAACTGCGCATTTGGGTAAGGTAAAAGTTGGAAACAGTATCTGCTCTGCATTCAATACGGATTTCCTGACCGTAAACCCGTATCTGGGAACCGATGGCGTGAAGCCGTTCGTAGATGTCTGCAACGCAGAGGACAAGGGTATTTTCGTGCTGGTCAAGACCTCAAACCCGTCCAGCGGAGAGTTCCAGGACAGACTGATCGACGGCAAACCGCTTTACGAGCATGTAGCAGCCAAGGTCGTTGAGTGGGGCGAGGCTTCCATGGACGGCGCGTACAGCAATGTAGGCGCAGTGGTTGGTGCAACCTATCCGGAGATGAGTGCGGTATTGAGAAAGCTCATGCCGAAGACCTACTTCCTGGTACCGGGCTACGGCGCACAGGGAGGCACCGCAAAAGACTTAAAGAACTGCTTCAATGAGGACGGACTCGGCGCAGTCGTAAACTCTTCCCGCGGTATCATTGCGGCATACCGCCAGGAGAAGTACGCAAAGTTTGGTGCAGAGCATTTCGCAGAGGCATCCAGACAGGCTGTCATCGACATGGTAGCTGATATCAACAGCGTACTGTAAGGGAGCAGAGAGAACAGAAAAGAGAGAAGAAAGAGTATGGAAACGATTCAGAAGGAAAAGGTAAAGCTTACGGCAAAGGTGGTCAGCCAGGAAGCTTTGACAGACGATATCTGCAGCATGTGGATCCAGGCAGATGAGATTGCGAAGGCTGCAAAGCCTGGGCAGTTTATTTCTGTATATACGAAGGACAAAAGCAAGGTGCTTCCGCGCCCGATCAGTCTTTGCGAGATAGACAAAGAGCAGGGAAGACTGCGCATCGTATACCGTGTGGTGGGTGCAGGAACAAAAGAGTTTTCCGCATACCAGGCCGGAGATGATATCGAGATCATGGGACCGCTCGGAAACGGCTTCCCGTTAAAGGAAAAGAAAGCTTTTCTTATCGGCGGCGGTATTGGTATCCCGCCGATGCTGGAACTGGCAAAGAACTTAAACTGTGAGAAACAGATGGTTCTGGGCTACCGTGATGTTTTATTCTTAAACGATGAATTTGAGCAGTACGGCAGGGTGTATGCAGCAACCGAGGACGGCAGTGCCGGAACGAAGGGCAACGTCATTGATGCCATCAGGGAAAACGGACTGGATGCCGAGATCATTTATGCCTGCGGACCAACCCCGATGCTGCGTGCTTTAAAGGCTTATGCGGCTGAGCACGGCATGGAGTGCTGGCTTTCCCTGGAAGAAAAGATGGCCTGCGGAATCGGCGCGTGCCTGGCCTGTGTCTGCAAGTCCAAAGACATTGACGAGCATTCTCATGTGCACAATAAGCGTATCTGCAAGGATGGCCCTGTTTTTGCTGCAGAGGAGGTGGAGCTGTAATGAACACAAAAGTGAACCTTGCCGGTGTTGAATTAAAAAATCCGGTCATGACAGCCTCCGGAACCTTCGGAAGTGGTGCCGAGTACAGTGAGTTTGTAGATTTAAACCGCCTTGGCGCAGTTGTGACCAAGGGTGTGGCCAATGTACCGTGGCCGGGTAATCCGACCCCGCGTATCGCGGAAGTATACGGTGGAATGTTAAATGCCATCGGCCTGCAGAACCCTGGCATTGATGTCTTTGCAAAGCGAGATATCCCGTTTTTAAAGCAGTATGACACAAAGATCATCGTGAACGTCTGCGGCAAGACAACGGAAGATTATATTGAAGTGGTGGAGCGTCTGGCGGATGAGCCGGTGGATCTGTTAGAGATCAATATCTCCTGTCCGAACGTCAAGGAAGGAGGCATTGCCTTTGGCCAGGATCCGAAAGCGGTTGAGGCTATCACCCGGGAAGTAAAGAAGCACGCAAAGCAGCCGGTCATCATGAAGCTGAGCCCGAACGTAACGGATATCACCGTTATGGCCAAGGCAGCGGAGGCAGGCGGTGCGGATGTACTGTCCCTCATCAACACCCTGACCGGCATGAAGATCGACATCAACCGCAGGGCCTTTGCCATTGCCAATAAGACCGGCGGCATGTCCGGCCCGGCTGTAAAGCCGGTGGCTGTCCGTATGGTTTACCAGGTGGCGAATGCTGTGAGCCTTCCGATCATCGGTATGGGCGGCATTGCGACTGCAGAGGATGCGCTGGAGTTTATCATGGCAGGTGCAACCGCGGTTTCCGTAGGTACCGCCAACTTCTACAACCCTTATGCGACCGTGGAGATCACGGAGGGTATTGAAAACTTCATGAAGAAGCAGAAGGTAGAGGATATCCGCGAACTGATCGGATGTGTAAAATAAATGTGGGAACGGTTCTGCCGTAAGTGACAGACCTGGAAGGAGAAATCATGGAAGATTACAAGAAAGAATTTATTGAATTTATGATTGACTGCGAAGTACTGAAATTTGGTGATTTTGTAACCAAATCCGGTCGTAAGACCCCGTTCTTCGTAAACACCGGCTTCTACCGCACCGGCGCGCAGCTGCGCCGCCTCGGCCAGTATTATGCGCGTGCCATCAAAGAGACCTTCGGCACAGATTTCAATGTACTGTTCGGACCGGCTTACAAGGGCATTCCGTTAACCGTTGCAGCAACCATGTCCATCAGCGAGCTGTACGACGCAGATATCCGTTACTGCTCTAACCGTAAGGAAGTAAAAGATCACGGAGACAAGGGCATCTTGCTGGGCAGCCCGATCAAGGATGGAGATAAAGTAGTCATCATCGAGGATGTAACCACAGCCGGCACCTCTATCGAGGAGACCCTGCCGATCATCAAAGCACAGGGCGATGTAAACGTGCTTGGTCTGGTTGTTTCCGTAGACCGTATGGAGCACGGAAAGGGAACCAAATCCGCACTGAAGGAAATTGAGGAGAAATACGGATTCCATACCACAGCCATCGTAACCATGGCAGATGTCGTAGAGCATCTTTACAACAAACCTTACAAAGGAAAAGTCATCATCGATGATACCTTAAAGGCAGCCATTGACGCATACTATGAGCAGTATGGCGCAGAGAAGTAATCAGCAGGTTTTGCAGTGCTGTATCACAGCAGAGTAAGGAGAGCTTTATGGAAAAAGTTTATAAAACCATGCAGCGCACCGGCGCGTGCAGCATCGCAGTTGGTGTCATCATTCTGGTGACCGGTGTGACCGTGGGGATTATGTCCATTGTCTGCGGCGGACTGCTGTTAAAGCGCAAGGGTGAGATTACATTTTAGACTGAAAAAGCGAAAGAGTGCCTGCACTGCGGGCACTCTGAGCAAACGGATTACGAAAAGATACAGGGGGCGGCAGTTTCTGCAACAATTTCGGGCGGAGACTGCCTCTTTGCTTGCAACAGAGTTGTTGCGGGCCGGATTTGATCTTAATTAGCATCTTAGAGGAAAAAGGAGTTTTGTCGGAAAGTATGATCAGAAATACGACCAGGAATCAGAAGCTGGGCTGGGTGCTTTTTATTGCTTATCTGACCTTGCTGGTTTATTTTATGTTTTTTGCGGAATCCTTTGGACGCAATCCGGATCTGCGGGAGTACTCGTACAATCTGGAACTGTTCAAAGAAATACGGCGTTTTTATAAATATCGAAAACAACTGGGAGTGGAAGCATTCCTTTTAAATATTGTTGGTAATGTTGTCGGCTTCATGCCGTGCGGGTTCTTTCTGCCGATCATCAGTCGCAGGAGTAAAAAGTTTTATAACACCTTTTTGTTCAGCTTCTGCCTGAGCCTGTGCATTGAGACGACCCAGTTGGTCTTCCGGGTGGGAAGCTTTGATGTGGATGACCTGTTTTTGAATACATTGGGCGGCATGCTGGGATTTTGCACCCACCGGATGGTACAGAAAGTTCGGATCAGAAGGAGAAAACGCAAATGAAAAATAAGAAAAAACGCATATCCTATATTCGTAAGCCGATGCCGAAGCAGAGCTTTTTCTGCCTGGGATTTGCTGCAGTAGGGCTTGTATGTTTTGGCTTCAGTCTGGGAAAAAGTATTGTGAACCAGGGAAACGGCGGACCGGATGTGGCAGCCTGGGCTCTGACCAGCCTGCTTTTTTCTGTGGAGTCCGTGATCTGTGGTGTGAAAACGCTGAAAATGAAGGAAGTCAATTACATTCTTGCGCGTGCAGGGACGATCGTGAGCGGGATTTTACTGTTCTGCTGGCTGGGCATGCTGGTGATTGGAGTGCTGAGTGTGTTTTAAAGAGGTGATAACATATGGTGAAATATCAGGAATTATGGAATGAGGAAAATACAAATATCAGGGAGCGCTATGATCTGGCCATAGAGCGGATCATGGAGATTCCGTCCGAGGAGCGGGTAGGTGAGCCGTACCGCAGCTATTTTAACCAGATGGCAGCATTTACTTCCCAGATCGAGGAACTGGCAAGAATACAGCTGCGAGAGGATCTGGATGCACTTACCCTCGAAGAACTGAAACAGTTAAACCACAATCTCTATGCAGACATTCTGCCGGGGCATTACGCAGAAAGCTATGCCGATCCGGCGTACGCGGTGCGGATGCTGGGAGCAGAGCTTGGTCCGCTGCTTTCTGCTTTTTACGCACAGTTTCGGGCAGCAATTGTCTTTGCGTACGAGTGCAGGCTGACCGATATTACGATTCTGTGTGAAACACTGATCGAGATTTACAACATGTTTGAGGACGGTGAGCCGCAGGCGCGCGCGGTACGGGATGTGCTGTACTGGTTCTTCAGCGACTATACCGATGTGACCCTGACTTACCGTATCCGGGAGCAGCTCGATCCGGGATTAAGCTTTGCAAAGGATATCATTCAGGAGTCTGATCTGAATGATCTGCGTTATCTGTACCGGTTTGGCGAGTATATTTCCGAATCGGAGTTACAGATTGCTACCTACTTAAATTCCTTGCCGGAGGAAACCATTGAGAAAATGGCTTCTACCTATACAGAAGGCTACCGTAAGGGGTTTGAGACGATGGGGCGCGATCTCTCAAAGAAAAAGACGGTGTCCATCCGCTATGAGCTTGGCTTTGAGCGCATGATCCGCTCTGCCATCCGTCAGTTTGAGGAGATGGGACTGGAGGTGATCCTGTACCGCGCGGCGGTCTGGTCTGTGACTATGAGTCCGAACCGCAGGATTGGCTATCACGGAACTTCTGCCAATATGCAGTTTGATTACGACCACCGCTATGATCAGGCCATCTATCTGGATAAGGCATTCAAGGAGCGCAAACTGGCTGTGCTTCGTACCGCTTACGAGAACTGCAAGAAGCAGGCGGCAGAATATGCCGGACCGGCAGTGGTGGAGACCTTTGGCGAGGATGGTTTTGAGCCGCTGAACAAGCCGGAGGCTTACTCCTTAAGCGAAAAGCAGGAGGAGCTGCAGATTGCCTATTCCAACGAGGCCATGCCGGTAGTGAATCAGTATATTCCCGGAGATGAGACCAGCTTTACCATCATTGCCTTCCCGGTACCGGCCATCGGCAGAGATTTTGCGGAAATCTTCCACGAGACCATCCGTATCAATACGCTGGATTATGAGGAGTACAAAAAAATCCAGCAGAATCTGGTAGATGTGCTGGATCAGGCAGAATATGTGACAGTAACCGGAAACGCAGCGGCAGGCAATGAAACACAGATGAAGATTTTCCTGCATACGCTGACGGATCCGGAAAAGCAGACAAACTTTGAGAACTGCGTGGCAGATGTGAATATTCCGGTGGGAGAGGTATTTACTTCACCGGTGCTTGCCGGAACCGAGGGCCTGCTCCATGTGCGCCAGGTTTACATCGGAGATTTCCAGTTTAAAAACTTCCGCATGGAATTTAAGGATGGCAGGGTCACAGATTATTCCTGTGATAATTTCGCAGATCCGGAGGAAGGACGGAAGCTGATCCGTCAGCAGATCTTAAAAAACCATGACACCCTGCCTATGGGCGAATTTGCCATCGGTACCAATACCACGGCTTACGCAGTGGCACAGAAGTATGGCATCATGGACAAATTCCCAATTCTGATTGCAGAGAAGACCGGTCCGCATTTTGCGGTAGGAGATACCTGCTACAGCTGGAGTGAAGACTCTGCCGTATACAATCCGGATGGTAAGGAAATCATTGCAAGAGATAATGAGATTTCTCTCTTAAGAAAAGAGGATGTGTCTAAGGCATACTTCGGGTGCCACACCGATATTACCATTCCGTATTCGGAGCTTGGCGATATCACGGCAGTGTGCAGCGACGGACGGAAGCTTCCGCTGATCCAAAGCGGACGGTTTGTGGCTGCGGGGACAGAAAAACTGAATGAAGAGCTGGAGGGCTGATCTGTAGTGTACGCCTCCGGTTACTGATAACGGTCTGCAAAGCAGAGACGCGGCAGATCCATAAGCTTTGCCGCACCGGCCAGGGAAGTTCCGTAAAACAGGATTTTTGACCGTAGCGGCAGATAGTTTATGATGGTTCCGTTACAGACTGTGCTTCCGGTGCAGAGGATCAGATCTGCCCAGGAACAAAGCTCCTGCTGCACGGCATCGCTGTTTCCATCCTCGATCAGGATCTCATGGCGCGTCTGACCGATATGCTCCGGATTCAGGTCGACTGCGCGCAGCCGGAATGCAGCAGACAGATGCTCAAGAAGCGCCGGCTGGTAACCGATCAGAGCAATCTTCGGATTCCCGTAATGGCTCCTGATGTAATGTAGTGCATCGTCTGCACACAGTTCCGGCGTGTCGTTTTTACAGTGTACGGTACATTCCACAAGGCCGAGATGCTTCATCACTGCATTCAGTGATGCGATAAAGATCCCGCGGTTGTGAGAGCTGTGAATCAGATCCAGTGCACAGATCTCTTCCAGCGTTCCGTGAAATACGGCCGGAGCGTCTGTAAAGGCCTGCCCGAGGCAGCCTGCACATTCTGCCTGCACCATGATATCCTTTCCTGAAAGGATCGGAAAATCTTTTCGTTTCGGAATGCCGATTGCCTCCTCGGGACTCAGCATTTTTGCGGATAGTGATACCTGCTCGCCCAGCAGGCTGTGCTCCTGTAAGAGTGCAAGAAAGCGCTGTTGTAATTCGTGATAAAATGCAGTCTGACTGCTGCAGATGTGTGTTGTCATAAGATTTCTTTTCATCATTTGTAAATCCCCCCTCAAGCGTTATTTCTATTCGAGAATAACGTATTTTCCGAAAAAAGTCAACCAAAGCAGCAGCTTTTATAAGGATTGTTTTATGGTAAATTTCCGTATTGACGTCATTTACAAAATCGAGTATCATATTCATAAGTAACAGCTTTAATACGTGTGGCACTTATTAGAGAAAGTGATAAATAAAGGAGATCTTACAATGGCAAAAGTAGGAATTGTAATGGGCAGTGATTCAGACATGCCGGTTATGGCAAAGGCAGCAGAGATTCTGGATAAATTCGGAATCGATTATGAGATGACAATCATTTCCGCGCACCGCGAGCCGGATATCTTTTTTGAGTGGGCGAAGAGCGCAGAGGAAAAGGAAATCAAGGTGATCATTGCAGGCGCCGGAAAGGCAGCACACCTGCCGGGAATGTGCGCAGCGCTGTTTCCGATGCCGGTTGTAGGCATTCCTATGAAGACCTCTGACCTGGGCGGTGTGGATTCTCTCTATTCCATCGTGCAGATGCCGTCCGGAATTCCGGTTGCAACGGTAGCCATCAACGGCGGTGCCAATGCCGGCATTCTGGCAGCCAAGATCCTTGCAACTTCAGACGCAAAGCTGCTTGCAAAGCTGAAAAGCTACAGTGAAGAAATGAAAAATGATGTGGTGAAGAAGGCAGACAAGCTGGAAAGCATCGGATACAAAGAGTATTTATCCCAGATGAAATAAGATTGATACACGGAGGAAAAAAAGATGGATTACAAGAAAGCCGGAGTAGACATTGAGGCAGGATACAAGTCAGTAGAACTGATGAAGGAACATGTAAAAAAGACCATGCGTGAGGAAGTGTTAGGCGGACTGGGCGGTTTTTCCGGCGCGTTCTCCCTGGCAAAGATCAAAAACATGGAGGAGCCGGTTCTTTTATCCGGTACCGATGGCTGCGGCACGAAGGTAAAGCTGGCCATCATCATGGATAAGCATGACACCATCGGTATTGATGCCGTTGCTATGTGCGTGAACGACATTGCCTGCGCAGGCGGCGAGCCGTTATTCTTCCTGGATTACATCGCCTGCGGCAAGAACTATCCGGAGAAGATCGCGGATATCGTAAAGGGCGTTGCGGAAGGCTGCCTTCAGTCTGAGGCTGCTCTCATTGGCGGAGAGACTGCAGAGCACCCGGGCCTGATGCCGGAGGAAGATTACGACCTGGCTGGATTTGCGGTAGGTGTCTGCGATAAAAAAGAGATGATCACCGGAGAGCATTTACAGGCTGGCGATGTACTCATTGGCATGGCTTCCACCGGTGTACATTCCAACGGATTTTCCCTGGTGCGCAAGGTATTTGAAAAAGAGCTGACCAGAGAAGGTCTGGATACCTATTATGACGCTCTGGGCAAGACCCTGGGAGAGGCGCTTCTGGCTCCGACCCGCATTTATGTGAAGGCATTAAAGAGTATCAAGAACGCAGGTGTGACCGTGAAGGCATGCAGCCATATCACCGGCGGCGGCTTCTATGAGAATGTTCCGCGTATGTTAAAGGAAGGCACCCGCGCAGTGATCAAAAAGGACAGCTATGAGGTACCGGCTATCTTCAAAATGCTGGCAGAGAAAGGCGACATTGCAGAAGAGATGATGTACAATACCTTTAACATGGGTCTTGGCATGATCGTGGCCGTGGACCCGGCTGATGTGGAAAAAACCATGGAAGCGATTAAGGCTACCGGCGATGTGCCGTATGTGATCGGTTCTATTGAGGCAGGGGAAAAGGGAGTGACCTTATGTTAAGAGTCGGTGTGATGGTGTCCGGTGGCGGCACCAACCTGCAGGCAATTCTGGATGCGGTAGATGCGGGCGAGATCACCAATGCCGAAATTGCGGTGGTGATCAGTAACAATCCGGGCGCATATGCCCTGGAGCGGGCAAAAAAACATGGTGTAGAGGCACTGTGCATTTCCCCGAAGGATTATGAGAGCCGCGATGCGTTCAACGAGGCATTTCTGGCAAAGGTGGATGAATATCATTTAGATCTCATCGTGCTGGCTGGTTTTCTGGTAAAGATCCCTGCAGCTATGATTGAGAAATATGAGCATAAGATCATCAATATCCATCCGTCCCTGATCCCGTCCTTCTGCGGCGTGGGTTATTATGGACTGAAGGTGCATGAGGCAGCATTGGCACGCGGCGTGAAGGTAACCGGCGCGACGGTTCATTTTGTGGACAGTGGCATGGATACCGGCCCTATCCTTCTGCAGAAAGCAGTAGAAGTACAGGATGGTGATACTCCGGAGACACTGCAGCGCAGAGTAATGGAGCAGGCAGAGTGGAAGCTGCTTCCGCAGGCCATTGACCTGATCGCGAATGAAAAGATAAAATAAAAAGAACGATAACGGCAGACCGGCGAGATACCGGTCTGTCTGTGGTGTGAGGAGGAATACGCAGATGAAAATTTTGATCGTGGGCGGCGGCGGAAGAGAACACGCTATCGCATGGAAGCTGGCAAAGAGTCCGAAGGTGGAAAAAATGTACTGCGCACCAGGCAATGCCGGTATTGCAGAGGTGGCAGAGTGTGTAAACATTGGTGTAATGGAATTTGACAAACTGGTGGCATTCGCAAAAGAGCATGAGATCGACTTAACCGTTGTAGCGCCGGATGATCCGCTGGCAGCAGGCGCTGTGGATGCCTTTGAGGCAGCAGGCCTGCGTGCTTTTGGTCCGAGAGCCAACGCGGCAATTCTGGAGGGTTCCAAGGCATTTTCTAAAGACCTGATGAAAAAATACGGCATTCCGACCGCAGCATATGAGACCTTCAACGACCCGGAAAAGGCACTGGCTTATCTGGAAACCGCAAAGATGCCGATCGTATTAAAGGCAGACGGTCTGGCACTGGGCAAGGGCGTTCTGATCTGCAAGGATCTGGAAGAGGCAAAAGCAGGCGTCAAGACCCTGATGATGGACAAGCAGTTCGGTTCTGCCGGGGATGAGATCGTCATCGAGGAATTCATGACCGGACGTGAAGTTTCCGTGTTATCCTTCGTAGACGGAAAGACCATCAAGATCATGACCTCTGCCCAGGATCACAAGCGCGCGAAGGACGGCGACCAGGGACTGAACACCGGCGGTATGGGAACCTTCTCCCCAAGTCCGTTCTATACTCCACAGGTGGATGCATTCTGCAGGGAACACATTTACCAGAAGACGGTAGATGCCATGAAGACAGAGGGAAGAGAGTTCAAGGGCATCATCTTCTTTGGTCTGATGCTGACTGCAGACGGTCCGAAGGTGCTGGAATACAATGCAAGATTCGGTGACCCGGAGACCCAGGTTGTGCTTCCGCGCATGAAGAACGATCTGGTGGATCTGTTCGAGGCCTGTATCGACGGTACCCTGGATCAGATCGATCTGGAGTTTGAGGACAACGCTGCAGTCTGTGTTGTTCTGGCATCCGCTGGCTATCCGGAGCATTACGAGAAGGGCTTTGAGATCCGTGGCCTGGAGAACTTCAAAGACAGGGATGGCTACTATGTCTTCCATGCAGGCAGCAAATTCGATGAGCAGGGCCGCGTGGTGACAAACGGCGGCCGCGTGCTGGGCGTGACCGCAACCGGCACCAACTTGAAAGAAGCCCGCGCCAATGCATATAAAGCGACAGAGTGGATTGATTTCGATAATAAATATATGCGCCATGATATCGGACACGCGATTGATGAAGCATAAGGGATAAACATTACCAAAAAATAGAAAAACAGAAGCTGTATTTTCAAAATGAGCGAAAATACAGCTTCTGTTTTTTTGACGAAATCAAAACATCTTTTGAAAAAATCCCCAATATTGCATCATGCGGATGTGAAAATTGTGCAAAATTTCAGTTAATAACGTGAATGTTATGTGATGATAAGAAAATAAAAATTGATAAGAAAAAAATAGATGCTTATAATTACGGACAGAGCAAAAGAGAAAGGAGTGTGAGTATATGGATAAGCTGGTGGAATCCCTGATGGAGGAATTAAACTGCAACACGGTATTTACCATTCCTTTGTTTGGCGGTATTCCGGTGCTGGAATCAGTGGTGGTTACCTGGATCATTATGGCCATCATGATGATCGGTTCGCTGATCCTGGTGAAAGGCCTGAAGATGAGAAACATCGGGAAGAAGCAGGCAGCTCTGGAAAGCGGTTTTACGTTTCTCTACCGTTTCTTTGGGGATCTTCTCGGCGAAGACGGAAAAGCGTATATTCCGTATCTGATCACGGTAATGCTTTATATTGCGATCGCGAACATGATCGGGCTTCTGGGCTTCAAATCGCCGACGAAGGATCTGAATGTGACGGCTTCCCTTGCAGTGATGAGCATTGTGCTGGTGGAGGCAGCGGGAATCCGGAAACGGGGCATAAAAGGATGGCTCAAAAGCTTTGCGGAGCCGATTCCGATCATTGCGCCGATCAATGTACTGGAGCTGTTTATCCGGCCGCTTTCCCTTTGCATGCGGTTGTTCGGAAACGTGCTTGGTGCCGTTGTTGTCATGGCGCTGATCAAGTATCTGCTTCCGGTGGTAGTTCCGCTTCCGTTCAGCGGATATTTCGATATATTTGATGGAGTGATCCAGGCTTACGTCTTTGTGTTCCTCACATCATTATATATAAAAGAGGCGGTCGAATAAGCATAAAAGCAACGGGCCGCTGGTAAAAAGGTTAAAACGAGAGAGAAAAGGAGAAATGAATTATGTCAGGATTAATCGCAATCGGTGCAGCAGCAGCAGTTATCACAGGTGTCGGAGCAGGAATCGGAATCGGCCTTGCAACCTCTAAGGCTGTAGACGCTATCGCAAGACAGCCGGAGGCAGACGGCAAGATCACCAAGGCGCTTCTTCTTGGCTGTGCGCTGGCAGAGGCTACCGCAATTTACGGCTTTGTAATCGGCCTTCTGATCATTCTCTTCCTGAAATAATCAAAAATTCGGAAGCAGAGAAGGGCAGGTACTATGTTAAACATAAATTTTTGGAATATTGCCTTTACGGTCATCAACCTTCTGGTGCTGTATCTGTTCCTGAAACATTTCCTTATGAAGCCGTTGATGGAGATCATGGAAAAGCGGCAGGCACAGGTGGAAACAGATTTAAATGATGCCGCAAGTGAAAAGCAGGAGGCCATCCGGCTGAAAGAGCAGTATGAAGGCTCCCTGCGGGAAGCAGAGGATCAGGCCGGCCGGATTCTGGAAGATGCGAAGAAGATGGGCAGAACAGAATATGAAAAGATCCTGAGGCAGGCGGATGACGATGCGGCAAAGAAACTGGAGCAGGCTGACCGGATGATCGGTCTGGAGCGCGAAAAGACGTTAAGAGAGCTTCAGGGCCTGACGAAGGAGCTGGCTGCGACTGCGACTGAGAAGCTTTTGAAGGAAAACAGCGGCCAGGAAGCGGACCGGAAACGGTTTGCTGCATTTCTGGCAGATACGGGGGAAAAGTATGACTGAACAGGCAAGACTTTACGGCACCGTGTTGTATGAGCTGAAGCTTCCGGAGACTATGATCCGGACGTGTGAATGCATTCTGAGGGAAAATCCGCAGCTTGCGCAGGTTCTGGAAAGTCCGGTGATCCGGCAGAGCAGGAAGGAAACCATCATTGACCGGGTGTTTGAGAACCCGGACTTTTCCCGGATCATGCGGAATTTTCTAAAGAAAGTCTGTGAGGCCGGATGCATAGACCAGATGGAGAGTATGGTCCGGATCCGGGATGAAAAGAGCCGCGAGGCGGCAGGGATTCTTTCCGCGAAGCTTCGCTATGTGACAGAACCGGATGCGGCAGAAGTCAAGGCCATGAAGGAGCTTCTGTGCAAAACATACGGAAAGAACAGCGTGGAGCTGTCCATGCAGGAGGCTCCAGAGCTGATCGGCGGTTTTGTGCTGCAGACCGGTGATGTGGAATATGACTACAGTCTGAGCGGACAGCTCAGACGGATGTTCGAAGGAAATAGATAGGAGACAGAAGATGAGTACAATCAGTTCTCAGGAGATCATCTCCATCATAAAGGGAGAGATTGCAGATTTTGACGCTCACGCAGGGGAAATCCGGGAAACCGGAACCGTCATCTGGGTGGGTGATGGCATTGCCATTGTCTATGGCATCGACCATGCCATGTACGGGGAAATCGTGATATTCGAGTGCGGCGTAAAAGGCATGGTACAGGATATCCGGAAAAATGAGATCGGCTGCATCCTGTTTGGAAAGGATACGGAGATCGTAGAGGGAAGCCGGGTGACCCGGACGAAGAAGAGGGCCGGTGTTCCGGTCGGAAACGCGTTTTTAGGGCGTGTGGTCAATGCCCTGGGTGAGCCGATCGATGGTCTGGGACCGGCGAAAGAGGAGGACTGGCTTCCGGTTGAGGCTGAAGCGCCCGGTATTGTAGACCGCAAATCCGTCAGCGAGCCGATGGAGACCGGTATTCTGGCGATTGATTCCATGTTCCCGATCGGACGCGGACAGCGAGAGCTGATCATCGGTGACCGTCAGACCGGTAAGACGTCCATTGCCGTAGACACCATGTTAAACCAGAAGGGCAAGGGCGTGATCTGCATCTATGTGGCCATTGGCCAGAAGGCTTCCACGATTGCCAAGCTGGTCAATACCTTAAAGACACACGATGCCATGGACTACACCATTGTGATGGCGTCTACTGCCAGTGATCCGGCACCGCTTCAGTATATTGCTCCGTATGCAGGTACGGCCATGGCGGAGTTTTTCATGCGTCAGGGCAGAGATGTGCTGATCGTCTATGATGATCTGTCCAAGCATGCAGTTGCTTACCGTGCATTGTCTCTGCTGCTGGAGCGTTCTCCGGGACGTGAGGCATATCCGGGTGATGTGTTTTATCTGCACTCCAGACTGCTGGAGCGGTCCAGTCGCTTAAGCGATGCACTGGGCGGCGGTTCCATTACGGCGCTTCCGATCATTGAGACACAGGCGGGGGATGTATCTGCGTATATTCCGACCAATGTCATTTCCATCACGGATGGACAGATCTTTTTGGAAAGTGACCTGTTCTTCTCCGGTCAGCGTCCGGCAGTCAATGTAGGATTGTCTGTATCCCGTGTGGGCGGTGCGGCCCAGACTAAGGCTATGAAGAAGGCCAGCGGAAGTATCCGTATTGACCTGGCTCAGTACCGTGAGATGGAGGTCTTTACCCAGTTCAGTTCAGATCTGGATGAAACTACCAAGGAACAGCTGGCTTATGGAAAGCGTCTGATGGAGCTGCTCAGGCAGCCACTCGGACGTCCGCTGTCTATGCAGGAGCAGGTCATCACCCTCTGTGCGGCAACCCACCGCGTGATGCTGGATGTAGCTGTAGAACGGATCAAGGAGTTTCAGATGAGCATGCTGGAATGGTTTGCAAACCATCATCCGGAGGTCGGGAAAGAGCTGGAAGAGAAAAAGGCTTTGAGTGATGAGCTTGCAGGGCAAATCACTGCAGCTGCGAAAGAGTTCAAGGAGGCAGTATGGCAAACGCAAGAGAGATCCAGAGCCGAATAAAGAGTATTCAGGATACCAGGAAGATCACCAGTGCCATGTATCTGATCTCTTCCACCAAGATGAAGAAGAGCAAAAAGCTTCTGGCAGATACGGAGCCGTACTTTTACACACTTCAGAGCCTGATCCACAGGATCCTGCGTCATATGCCGGATACCCGGCATGCGTATTTTGACACGCGGGAGACAATTCCGAAGGAAAAGCGGGTGCGCGGTCTTCTGGTCATAACCGGAGATAAGGGCCTGGCCGGTTCTTATAACCATAATGTGTTAAAGCAGGCTCAGGAATGGATGGAAGCCGGGAAAAACAACCGCCTGTATGTGGTGGGTGAGCTTGGACGTGCTTATTTTGAATCCAGGCAGCTGCCGATTGAGGAGCAGTTTCATTATACGGTCCAGAATCCGACCATGCACCGGGCACGCTGTATCGCGTCCACACTGATTGAGGATTTCATGGAAGGCCGGGTCGATGAGGTCTGGATTCTGTATACCCAGATGATCAACAGTATGAAAACGGAGACCAGAATGGAACAGCTTCTTCCGTTAAAAAGAGAGAATTTCAGCGGCATTTCCATTCCGGCAGACATTCATCAGGAGGAAATCCGCATGGTACCTTCACCGGAGGCGGTTATGGATCATGTGGTACCGAACTATGTGACAGGTTTTATATTCGGTGCGCTGGTGGAGTCCTTCTGCAGCGAACAGAATGAACGAATGATGGCAATGCAGTCCGCAAGCGACAATGCTGCGGCCCTGCTTTCAGAGCTGTCTATGGAATATAACCGTCTGCGCCAGGCGGCCATTACCCAGGAGATTACCGAGGTAGTGGGAGGTGCCAGGGCACAGAGAAAGAAAAAGAGATAACAGGATAAGATAAGGAGAAAGTCATGAGCAAGGGAAAGATCATACAGGTCATGGGGCCTGTGGTAGATGTGGCCTTTGAAGATGGAAACCTTCCGCATATTCAGGATGCGCTGGTCGTAGAGAATCAGGGAAAGCGCTGCGTGATGGAGGTAGCCCAGCACATCGGCGGAGATGTGGTCCGGTGTGTGATGCTTTCCGCCAGCGAGGGACTTCACCGTGATATGGAAGTGGAGGCTACCGGAAGCGGTATTCAGGTACCGGTGGGAGAGAAAACACTGGGAAGACTGTTTAACGTATTAGGCGAGACCATTGATGGAGGTGAAAGCCTGGAAGGAGAACAGAAATGGGTGATCCACCGGGATCCGCCTTCTTTTGAGGACCAGAGTCCGGTGGCGGAGATGCTGGAGACCGGCATCAAGGTCATTGATCTTCTGGCACCCTACGCCAAGGGCGGTAAGATTGGTCTGTTTGGCGGTGCCGGTGTCGGAAAGACGGTGCTGATCCAGGAGCTGATCACCAACATTGCAACGGAGCATGGCGGTTATTCCATTTTCACCGGTGTCGGTGAGCGTTCCCGTGAAGGAAACGATCTGTGGACGGAGATGGGAGAATCTGGCGTATTAAAAAAGACCGCGCTGGTATTCGGCCAGATGAATGAGTCCCCGGGTGCCAGAATGAGGGTAGCTGAGACCGGACTTACCATGGCAGAGTATTTCCGTGATGTGGAGCACCAGAATGTACTGCTGTTCATTGATAACATTTTCCGTTTTATCCAGGCCGGTTCCGAGGTATCGGCACTGCTTGGACGTATGCCGTCCGCAGTAGGATACCAGCCGACACTGGCTACTGATCTGGGCGAATTGCAGGAGCGGATCGCTTCCACGAAAAATGGTTCCGTTACTTCCGTCCAGGCCGTATATGTACCGGCCGATGATCTGACGGATCCGGCTCCGGCAACGACCTTTGCGCATCTGGATGCCACCACGGTACTCTCCCGAAAGATTGTGGAGCAGGGTATCTATCCGGCCGTGGATCCGCTGGAATCTTCTTCCCGTATCCTGGAGGAGGATGTTGTAGGAAAAGAGCATTATCAGGTAGCAAACCAGGTCAAGGAGATGCTTCAGAAATACAAAGAGCTGCAGGATATCATCGCAATTCTGGGTATGGAGGAGCTCTCGGATGAGGATAAGCTGACAGTAAGCCGTGCCAGAAAAATTCAGAGATTCTTATCCCAGCCATTCCATGTGGCTGAGAACTTTACCGGCATTCCGGGCAAATATGTGCCGGTAAAAGAAACAGTCCGCGGCTTTAAGGCCATCATTGCCGGAGAGATGGATGCCTATCCGGAAGCAGCCTTTTTCAATGTCGGAACCATTGATGAGGTTGTGGAGAAGGCGCATAAGATGGCAAAGAACGCAGAAAACGGATGAGATGAAATTCCAAAACAGAAATCAGAACAGAAACCGTCAGGAAGAATCCTGGCGGTTCAAAACAGAAGGGAGCAAAAGCCATGTCGACATTCTGGCTTAAGGTCATAGCCAGTGACCATGTATTTTATGATGGCAGCTGTGAGGCACTGGTGGTGCCGGCCCATGATGGAGAGGTAGGCATCCTGCCGCACCGGGAAGCGATGATTCTGGCTTCACAGGAGGGCGAGCTTAGGTTTCGCATTCCAGGGGAAACAGACTGGCACCGGGCAGTAGTCGGACTTGGCATTGTCCAGGTGGCCAACAACCGTGTGACCGTTGTAGTGGATACGGCAGAGCGCCCCGAGGACATCGATCAGGTGCGGGCGCGCCAGGCACTGGAGCGGGCAAAGGAACAGCTCCGTCAGAAGCAGAGCATCCGGGAGTACCATATGTCCAGGGCCTCCATGGCGAGAGCCCTGAGCAGATTAAAAGCGAGCCAGCAGAAGGGCAGCCATTATAATGGGCTGTAAAATGCAGCTGTTCCCAGATTATTTCTGACACATAAGAAAATTACAGAAATCCGTGATAACGGGATTGTTCCGCCCTTTTTCAGAGCGGGTCAGCGTGATCTGGCGGCGGCAGACGCGGTCTTCAATATGAAGCAGCCGGACCGGAAACTGTTCCGGGGAGTCTGCCAGCTTTTCCGGGATGGTACCCCAGGAGTGCTGGGGCCAGAACCCGATTCCCATGCCGGCCGCGATCAGGTTGCGTACCGATTCCGTGGTGTCACTTTCAAATACAATATGAGGAGAAAATCCCTCCTCTTCAAAATAGCTGTTGGTAATCTGCCTGATAGGGCGGGAACCGGCAAGGCAGATATAATCCGCGTCTCTGGTCTCAGAGAGGCGGATTGTTGTTTTCTGACCAAAATCTGAATGAGTTGGAACGGCAAGGTAGAGCTCCTCCTCCAGCATGACCATGACATCGTCTGCAAAGTCATTGTGGGCACTGTGCTCTGAAACAGTATCAGCCCTCCGTGCAGATACGCAAAGATCAAAGTTATCATCCTGATCCGGATTCTGATAGAGCTGGAAGCTTACTTCCGGATGAAGACTGCGGTAGGCAATGATGCGGCTGGTGATCAGGGAAGAAGCAGACAGCAGGCGCAGATGGATGGTGTGGTTCATCTGGTATTTGCCCTTTTGAAGTTCCTCCGGGATCAGGTCCAGACTGTGTAAGATGGGGATGAGCCGCTGCTGGAGAAAACGACCTTCTTCGTTTAATTCAATGCTCCGGTTCTGACGTGTGAAAAGCGGAACCCCAAGCTCTGCCTCCAGCCGGTGGATTGACTGGGAAAGAGCCGGCTGCGCGATACGCAGATGTTCGGCGGCTTTTGTGATATGCTGATACTGGGCCGCCACCAGAAAGTATCGTAATTGCAGTAATTCCATGATGTCACTCCTTATTGATTACGCTCGATGGTTATGTAATGAAATTATTATATCGGATAAAGGCAAAATGTCAAATGAAACAGAGCGCATAGTATGGTATGATGTAAGTAAATAGTAACCAGGAGATGGAGGGATACAAATGATCACAGATTTGACAAAGGAACATCCGGATAAGATTCTCTGGCGTTTTTTGCTGCCGCTGATGATCAGTGTGATCTTCCAGCAGTTTTATAATATCGCGGACAGCATGATCGCGGGAAAATTTGCGGGGGAATCGGCACTTGGGGCGGTGGGAGCATCCTACCCGATTACGATCATCTACATGGCCTTTGCGGTGGGCATGAATCTGGGTGCTTCGGTGGTGATTTCCAGATTGTTTGGAGCCGGAGATAAGGCAGGGCTCAGGCGTGCGGTATCGACTGCATTTATTTCCGTGCTTGTGCTGAGTGTGGTACTCAGTGTATTTGGATATTTCTGCAGCGGAGCCATGATGCGCTGGATCCATACACCGGAAGACATTATGGCAGACGGTGTTCTGTATCTGAAGGTTTATGTGTACGGTCTGAGCTTTCTGCTGTTTTACAATGTGTGCACCGGCATATTTACCGCGCTTGGTGATTCGAAAACGCCGCTGTATTTTTTGATCGGTTCTTCTCTGGGAAATATTTTTCTGGATTATCTGTTTGTGGCACAGTTTCAGTGGGGCGTAGCCGGTGTGGCATGGGCCACTTTCCTGGCGCAGGGCCTATCGGCTGTGCTGGCATTTTTGACGCTGTGGCGCAGGCTTGCAGCATATACCAGGGAACTGGAGAGACAACCGCTGTTTGACAGAAGTCTGCTCTGGCGGATCATTGCTATTGCAGTGCCGAGCATTATGCAGCAGAGTGTGTTAAGCGTAGGAAACCTGTTTGTGCAGGAAATCGTGAACAGCTATGGATCCGCTGTAGTAGCCGGGTACTCCGGAGCTATCAAGTTAAATACCTTTGCCATCAACACCTTCATGACGCTTGGCTCCTGCCTTTCCAGCTACACGGCGCAGAATCTGGGCGCAGGAAAACCGGCACGTCTGTCCCTGGGCTTTCGAACCGGGATAAAGCTGGCGGAATTTGCAGCGCTGCCTTTCGTGATCCTGTATTTTGTGTTCAGCCGGGGAATGATGGGATTGTTCCTGAATGCGGAGAGTGAAGAGGCAATCCATGCCGGAATGTCATTTTTGCGGATCGTATCGCCGCTGTATTTTATGATTTCCATAAAGCTGATGACAGATGGTATTATCCGCGGCTCCGGGGCCATGGCCTATTTTGTAGCGGCAACGGTTCCGGACCTGATTTTGCGGATCGGGTTTGCGCATTTGCTGACACCAAAGTTTGGAAGTATCGGAATCTGGATGGCATGGCCGTTTGGATGGTTCGCGGCAACAGCTCTGACGATTCTGTTTTACCGGAAGGTGATAGAAAATTGCAATTATAGGACGGAACGAATAAAGGTCCGGAAGTGAAAGAGACCGCCTTCCTCTATTTTCACATATCGTTGTTTGCTTGCTCTCACAACACGCGTTCGCCTGCATCGGACTACATCCGCTGCATTCGTACACGT